>DATASP010000063.1:0-5181 GCA_036269155.1 Candidatus Udaeobacter sp. | reverse complement strand
CCGGCAGCAATCAGCAGGTCTACTTCGTCCGCTTCCGCTGCGAATCGACGGGCGTCTCCCTTTTTTGAAGTTACTTGTGTTTTGATTCTGTGGCCGGCTGCCAATTGCCGCCTGGCCGCGGCGCCTAACGCGTCATTGCTCGCTACTTTGCCATTCAGGATCAGCTGAACTTTCTTACCTGTTGGTCTATTACCCATCGCCATTAGCAACACGCGGCAGTGCGCAACACGGCGGCATCCTTATCTATGTCTTGATCGCAGGCTCTGGCTGCGGCGAAGCCAGCGGCGATGCCGGTGTTTTTTCCTTTCGGCCGGCGAAGAGTCGCTCGATCACGTAAAAGGTCACGGGGATCAGAAAAATCGCGATTCCTGAAGCGGCGATCATTCCGCCGATAACGGTAGAGCCGAGCACGCGACGGGCGACAGCGCCGGAGCCGCTGGCAAACCAAAGCGGCAAACATCCGAAGATGAAAGCAAAAGACGTCATCAGGATCGGACGCAAACGCAAACGCGCGCCTTCGAGCGCGGCATCGAGCAGCGGCTTGCCCTTTTCGTATTCGTCCTTTGCAAACTCGACGATCAAAATGGCGTTCTTAGCGGCCAAACCGATGAGCATAATCAAACCGATTTGCGCGTAGATGTTGTTTTGCATTCCGCGCAACCAAAGTGTGAGGAACGCACCAAAGACCGCCACCGGTGTGCCTAACAAGACACTAAACGGCAGAGACCAGCTTTCATAAAGCGCGGCGAGTATGAGAAAGACAAAAAGGAGCGACATTCCGAAAACCACAGTTGGTGAAACGCCTTGCTGCGCTTTCTTCTCCTGAAACGACATACCAAGGTAGTCGTACCCCATCTCCTTGGGCATGGTTTGCCGGAAAACTTCTTCCAACGCGTTGATCGCTTGATTCGAGCTGTAGCCAGGCGCGGCAGAACCGTTGATTTGTGCCGAGCGATATTCGTTGTACCGCAACGTGAATTCCGGGCCGGAAATGTTCTTTATGGTGGAGATGGCGTCCAGCGGCACGGGGTCGCCGGTGGCATTGCGAACAAAAAATTGGCCGACATTCTTCGCATCAGTACGGTACTCGCCTTCGGCCTCAATGTAAGTTTGCCATGTTCGGCCGAAGCGATTGAAGTAGTTCACGAAAAATCCGCCCATAAACGTCTGCAGCGTTTGATACACCGAGGTCAGATCGATTCCCTGCTTGATCACTTTGTCGCGGTCGACGTTCACGAAAACCTGCGGCACGTTTGGTTGGAACGTCGCAAGGAGAGTGCTGAGCTCGGGACGCTTGTGCGCGGCGTCGAGAAACGCCTTCATATTTTGTGCCAGAAACGCGACATCTTTTCCTGAGCGATCTTCCAATATGAATTGGAATCCGCCGGAAGTGCCCACGCCTGGAATCACCGGCGGCGGGAAAACAAAGGCGATCCCTTCAGGAAGAGTTGAGAGGTATTTATTTATTCGCGCCTTGATTGCGTCATATTGTTCCTCCGGCTTCGTTCGTTCGCTCCAAGGCTTGAAAGTGACAAAGAAAAACGCGTGGTAGGTGTCGGCCACCAGGCTCAGCAGACTAAAGCCGATGACACTGGTGGTATATTGCACGCCGGGTGTTTTGCCCAAAAAATCTTCGATCTGTCGACAAACCTTATCGGTGCGCTCCAGCGAAGCCGCATTGGGTAATTGCAGGGCCAGAAAAACGTAACCCTGATCTTCTTCCGGCAAAAAGGCGCTCGGCAATTTGGATCCGAAGAAACCCGCGGCGATCGCGAGCACAGCGAGCAACGCAAAACTGAGGACGGCCTTTCGAATCGCCAGGCGCGACCAGTTTACATAACCATGCGTTGCGCTGCCGAACACGCGGTTGAATCGATCGAAAAACCAGCCAATCGGGCCCCACGCCTTTTTCTTCGGGCGAAGCAATAACGCAGACAATGCGGGACTAAGTGAGAGCGCGTTGAATGCGGAAAAGATGACCGAGATCGCGATCGTTAGGGCGAACTGTTGATACAAACGCCCCGTGATGCCGGGAAGAAACGCCGTCGGAATGAATACTGCCGAAAGCACGAGCGCGATGCCGATCACCGGGGCGGACACTTCACGCATGGCCTGAAGAGTCGCGTCGCGCGGATTCATTCCTTCCTCAATGTGACGTTCAACGGCTTCAACGACGACAATCGCGTCATCGACCACGAGGCCGACCGCAAGCACGAGACCGAAAAGCGAGAGCGTGTTGATCGAAAATCCAAATAAGGGGAACAAGACGAAAGTGCCGACCAACGAGACCGGCACGGCGCACAGCGGAATTAGCGTGGCGCGCCACCCTTGCAAGAAGATGAAGACAACGAAAACAACGAGCACGAGCGCCTCGAACAACGTTTTTACGATGTCGTGCAATCCTTCCGTTACCGAGAGGGTTTGATCGAGCGAGACCGCGAAATCCATGTCCCCCGGGAAGCGTTGCTTCGCTTCCGCCATGAGTTGCCGTACACCTTGCGCGGCTTTGACCGCGTTGGTGCCCGGCAGTTGGTAACAGGCTACGATTGCCGCCGGCTTGCCGTTCAGCCGCCCTTTCAAGTTGTAGGTTTGCGCGCCGAGATCGATCCGCGCGATATCTTTCACGCGCACGAACGAGCCATCCGGATTTGCGCGCACGACAATTTCACCGAATTCCTCCGGCGTTTGTAATCGTCCCTGCGCCCGCACGGTGTAAGTGAATTTCTGTCCGCTCGGAATCGGTTCGCCGCCGACCTGCCCGGCTGGATTCACCGTATTCTGCTTTTGCACTGCGCTGATGATGTCTGGCACCGTGATTCCGAGCTTCGCGAGTTGATCGGGCTTCACCCACAATCGCATCGCGTATTGACCGGCGCCGAACACCTGCACGTTACCGACCCCAGGAACGCGCGTCAGTTGATCGACCAGATTGATGTACGCGTAGTTGGCGAGAAAAACGCCGTCGTAGCTTCCTTTCGGCGAATAAAGCGCAAGCAGCATCAACGGCGCCGTAGTCGATTTTTTAACGGTGATACCGTAGTTGATCACATCGGCGGGCAATTGGGATTGCGCCTGCGACACCCGAATCTGCGTGAGCACATGATCAATGTTCGGATCGGTCGCCACGTCGAAATTCACGATCAATCGAATGTCGCCGCTGTTAGCGTTGATCGAGTACATGTAATTCATGTTGTCCACGCCACTCATCTGCTGCTCGATGGGCGCTGCGACCGATTGCTCAATCGTCAGCGCATCCGCCCCGGTGTAATGCGTTTGCACCTGGATCTCCGGGGGCGCGATTTGTGGATACTGCGCAATCGGCAGCGCGAGAATGCAGACGCCACCTATGAGCGTCATCAGAATGGCGATCACAATCGCAACGATTGGGCGCCTGACGAAAAACTCGGACATTTGATAGCTCTACTTTGCCTGGTCCGACTTTGAAACCAAGGCGTCCTTCGGCGGCGTCCATTCTTTTACCGTCACTTGCGCGCCGTCACGCGCTTTTTGGATGCCTTCAACCACGACTTTGTCGCCCGGTTTGAGGCCCTCAGTCACTTCCCACATCGCGCCGATGCGTTCGCCCATTTTCACCGGACGAATGCTGACCTTGTTGTTTTCATCGACAACAGCGACCTGATAACTGCCCTGCAACTCGTTTACGGCTTCCTGCGGTACTACGATCGCGCCTTTTTTCATATCGGCGACGAAGCGGACTTTTCCGAACTGCCCGGGCCGCAAAATATTTCCCGCATTCGGAAACGTCACGTAATAGCGGATCGACCCAGTCTTCGTATCAAGGTTGCGATCGAGCGCGTAAAATTTGCCTTTCTGCGGATACATCTCGCCGTTGCCGAGAAACAATTCGAAATCGAGAGTTTTGATGTAGGCGTTGCGCTCCTTCGGATCAGGATGGCGCGAAACAAAATCGGTGAATGGCCCTTCGCCAGCGGTCACGATGGCTTTGATCGGATCAATCTGCGACATGGTTGTGAGTGGTCCGGTACTTGGTCCGACCAGATCGCCGACCTGACTGTTGGCAAATCCAACGAGACCATCAATCGGCGCGGTAATTTTCGTGTAGCTGAGATTGATCTCAGCCTGTTGCACCGCCGCTTTGTCGGCTTCCACATTTGCCGTGCTTGAGTCGGCGGCTGCAATGGCTGTATCTCGCTCCTGATCGCTGATGACTTTTTTCTTAAACAGATCGATGGCGCGTTTTTTGTCCGCGTCAGCTTTCACCTGGTTGGCCTGGTCCTTTGCCAAAGTGCCCTTCGCTTGTGCCAATGCAGCCTCAAATGGACGTGAATCGATTGTGAAAAGCGGGTCGCCCTTTTTTACCACACTGCCTTCCTGATAGTCGCGCGAAACTATGTAGCCCTGCACCTGCGCGTTGATATTGGCGTTGATGAAACCATCGAGCGTCGCCACGCGTTCCAGCACCCGCGGCACATCGTGCGGTGTGACCGTTGTGACGAGCACTTCCGGCGGAGGCGGAGCAGTTTGCGCCGCCTTGCGCGAACAACCAACCGAGAATGAGACGGCGATCAGGAGCGAAGCGACACGAATAACCGGTTTCATTAATGCACTATTGCTGATCGGTAGCTCAATATCGAGCGCAGATCGAGAGAGAGCCAACCACCTTGCACGCCCCACGCAACCCCTCTTTCGGATGATTCCACGCCTGGAAGTTGGCGCGATGCAACGACAGTCTCTTTGCAGTCTTTGGTGAACGGAAATGCGACTAAACCAGTTTGATCAGGGTATTTCGAAAATCTCGATCTGCTTGGCGATGCCGCGGAGTGAGCGCTTTTCCGGGGTTGCGGCGATGCCGTTTGATTGCAACAGCTTCGAGGCTTCGCTATCGGTCACTACACGTCGCGTCGCGAAGATGGAGCGCGACGTCGCGAGTCCCTGCACGCGAGACGCGATGTTTACGGTCCGTCCGAAGTAATCCTGTCGATCGTTCAGCGAAACAGCCAGGCAAGGTCCTTCGTGGATGCCAATCTTAAGCAGCAAGTCGTCTTTCAAGTCTTTCAATGCTTCTCGCATCTTCAGCGCAGCCGCCATCGCTCGGTCTGGTGTCGGGAACGTCGCCATCACGGCGTCGCCGATTGTCTTTACCACTGCGCCTCTTTCCGCCGCCACGATTTCGTTCAAGATCCGAAAGTGAGCGCGCAC
>DATASP010000062.1:0-18124 GCA_036269155.1 Candidatus Udaeobacter sp. | reverse complement strand
GGCGTGAGCCGGGTGCTTACAATGGATCTGCACGCGCAGCAGGTACAGGGCTTCTTCGACATTCCGGTTGACCATCTCTATTCGCTGCCCGTGCTGATCAAATATCTGCGACAGCAGCTCACTGGGAAAACGACGGTGGTTTCCCCGGACCTTGGCGGACTCAAGATGGCTTCGGCGTACGCAGAAGCGCTGGGCGCAAATCTTGCAATCGTCGCCAAGGAACGCCGCAGCGCCACCGAGACCGAGGCAGCGTACCTGATCGGTGAGGTGGAAGGCAGCGACGTCCTTCTCGTTGATGACCTCACCGAAACAGCCGGCACGTTGACTTCTGCGGCTGAGCTTTTGAAAAAGCGCGGGGCACAGAAAATTTACGCGGGCGTTTCGCATGCTGTTCTGGTGGACATGGCGATCCAGCGTTTGCAAAAATCGAAAATTACGGAATTAGTAACTACCAACAGCACGCCGATCCGCCCGGTGGATCGCTTTAAGATTACGGTGCTGTGCGTCTCCGAGCTTCTCGGGGAAGGCATCAAACGGATACATAACGACGAGTCTGTGTCGTCGCTGTTCAACATCGAGAACGAAAAAAATGGCAAAACAAGTTAAGCTTAAAGCAGAATTCCGGACGAATGTGGGACGCTCCGCCGTGCGCAAACTCAGAGCGCGTGGATTGATTCCCGCGGTTATCTATGGCGGCAACGATAAACCGCAGCCCTTGCAAGTCGCTACGCGCGAGATCAACGCCATGATGAGCCACGCTTCAGGAGAAAACGTTCTGGTTGAATTGGAAATTGCCGGCGAAGGATCAAGTCGCACGGCGCTCGTGCAGGAGGTGCAACACTCGCCGGTCGGCGCTGAAATTCGTCATGTGGATTTTCACGCCGTCTCCATGGACCAGATGATTCAGGCCGAAGTTCCGCTCGAACCGACCGGCACGTCAGTGGGCGTCAAAACTTTTGGCGGGTTGCTTGAGCAAGCCTTGCGCGTGCTGGCGATTGAATGTCTGCCGGGTGATTTGCCGGATCGGATCACTGTCGATGTTTCACAGCTGAATATTGGTGATTCGATACACGTCCGCGACATCCAATTTCCCTCCGGGGTAACGCCAAAGGTGCCGACCGATCTCACTGCGTTCTCCGTGCTCGCGCCAGTAGTTGAAGAAGAGGCGCCTGTGGCCGAAGCGGAAGCGGCGGCCGCCGGACCGGAAGTCATCACCGAGAAAAAGGAAGAGGGCGAGGCTGCTGCGCCTGCTCCGGGTGGAAAGGAAAAGGCTCCAAAAGAAAAGGAGCAGAAGAAATAGCACTGATCGGTGGATCGCACTCTCTGAGCGCGATGGCATTGGATGCCGGAAGGCCAAATTACTTCAGCACAAATTCGCTTGGTCGCCGGTCTCGGAAATCCCGGCGCCGAATACGCAGCGACGCGTCACAATATCGGGTTCATAATTGCCGATCAGTTCGCCGCGCAAGCTGGATCGACATGGGAAAAGTCGTCAAAGTGGGACGTCCTTTCAGCAAAATGCGGTTCGGTTCTTCTTATCAAACCGATGAGCTTCATGAATCGGAGCGGCCATCCGCTTTTTGCGGTGGCGCAGTTTTACAAAATCGAGCCCCAGCAAATTCTGGTCGTTCTCGATGATTTTGCGTTACCGGTGGGTCGCTTGCGCCTGCGAGCGCGCGGCGGGTCGGGCGGACACAACGGCCTCGAATCCATTATCATGCAATTCGGAACTGAGGAGATCCCGCGCTTGCGCATCGGGATCGGCGAAGCGCCACGCGAGGGATCAGTCGATTACGTGTTGAACCGATTTTTCGATGAAGAGAAGCCTCAGGTTAGATCGACAATCAATCGCGCAGTGGAAGCTGTGAAATGCGCGATTGACAAAGGCCTCGTTTCCGCGATGAACACTTTCAACAAAACCGAATCCGAAGAAACATGAACCGCCGCTACGAAGCTCTGCTGGTACTGAATGCTCAGGGCAAAGAAGATACCGTCCGGGAAATTATCGAGCGACTGGAATCGGAGTTTCAAAAAGAAGGAGCTCAGATCGAACAGGTGCAAAAAATGGACAAGCGCCACTTTTCGTACGTGGCCGGCGCGCTGGATTCCGGATTTTATGTGAACTTTGTTTTCAATGCCGATCCGACACTAGTCGCGAAGCTCCGGGCGAAATTTAAGCTCGATCCGGATGTCTATCGCCAAAGCTTCGAACGTTTGCCCGAGAAGAAGGAGAAGCCGGCGAAAAAGGTGGCTAAAGAAAGGTGATTTCGCTATAAGGCGAGCATGGCCAGCTTTAACAAAGTCATTCTGCTTGGAAATCTCACCCGCGATCCCGAAGTGCGTTACACGCCCAAGGGCAGCGCAGTCTGCGATCTCGGCATTGCCGTCAATCGCGTTTACACGACCGATAGCGGGGAAAAACGCGAGGAAGCGACATTCGTCGATGTTACACTCTGGGGGCGAACGGCAGAAATCGCCGGGGAGTATTTGAAGAAAGGGCGGCCGGTGTTTATCGAAGGTAGGTTGCAACTGGATTCGTGGGACGATAAACAGACTGGGCAAAAGCGGACAAAGCTACGCGTGGTGGGCGAGAGCATGCAGTTGCTAGGGGGTCGTCCCGGTGGAGCTGGTGGCGCGGCGGAAACTACTGGAGAGAATCGACAAGCGAGCGCACCTCCCAAACCACAAGCCCCTGCCCAGCCAGACGAGGACGAGATCCCGTTTTAAGGTTCAACGATTTTCTTCGTTGAACGGACACGTGTCTCCTTTAAGTTGCACGTGTTGTGAAAAAGAAGCTCACGCTTACAGTTGATCGCAGCGCGATCGCAGAAGCCAGGAAGTTTGCAAGACGTAATGGCACTTCGCTTTCCCAGATGGTAGAGGACCAATTTAGAAGGCTTACCTCTGGTTCATTTACGGATCGCTGGTACGGAAAGTTTAAGGCGCCACGTCCGAACCCAAACGATCCACGGCTGACGTATTTGCTGCGCAAGTACGTCCACAACCGTTGAAGATTCTGCTCGACACTGACGTTCTGATGGACGTGGCCCTGGGCCGACCGGATTTTGGACCGGACAGCCGTGCCGTGTTGGACTGGTGCCAACAGACGCCGGGAACCGCTGTGGTCGCCTGGCACACAGTTTCCAACCTCTTTTATTTGATCCACGCCGCCCGCTCGGATTCCTTCGCGCGCTCATTTCTAAGCGACCTGCTCAAGTTTGCCTCGGTCGCCACCAGTGGCACCGAGGCTGTGCGAAATGCACTCACCATGCGCATGAGCGATTTCGAAGACGCATTACAAGCGGCCGCAGCTATTTCCGGAAATGCCGAATACATTGTCACGCGGAACACAGCCGACTATCGCCACTCGCCAATTCCTGCAATCACACCGAGGGATTTTTTGAGACGGTTTGTATCCCAAAGAAAATGAATGCGACGGAAGCCTGTATAGCGCTCAACATGCTGCCCACCGTTGGGCCCGTGCGGCTGCGCAAGTTGCTGGAGGTTTTTAAGGAGCCACAGCAAGTCCTCGCTGCAAAACGTAGTGAGCTTCGGCAGGTCGAGGGAATCGGTAACGAGGTGGCCGAACAGATTTCCAACTGGGAATCGACCGTCGACCTTGCTGCGGAACTCAAATGCATCCGCGATTTCGACGCGACTGTCATCACGCAGGACCTGCCATCATATCCCCGGCCATTGCGCGAAATCCATGCCCCGCCGATTGTGCTCTACGTTTGGGGAGACTTGCAGGAGCGCGATCATCACGGCATCGGGGTTATCGGTGCTCGACGCACGACGCACTACGGCACAGAGTCGGCAAAGAAGCTGGCTTACCAGCTGGCTTACGCGGGTCTAACAGTAATCAGCGGACTCGCGCGCGGGATCGATACCGCCGCGCATCAAGGGGCACTCGCAGCAAAAGGACGAACGATCGCAGTAATCGGCGCCGGCTTGGCGAAGCTCTATCCGCCCGAGAATGCCGCTCTTGCCGAAAAGATCCGAGCAGGAAATGGCGCGATCGTGTCCGAATTTTCGATGGAAATTGAACCAGATCGGCAAACCTTCCCGATGCGCAACCGGATCATCTCCGGCTGGAGCCACGGCGTTCTTGTCGTGGAAGCGGGCCTGAACAGTGGAGCGCTCATCACAGCGGCGCAGGCATTGGAACAGGGCCGATCGGTGTACGCGGTGCCCGGCCACATTAACGCTCCGAGTGCAATGGGATCGAATCGTCTCATCCAGCAGGGTGCGAAGCTCGTGATGGACGCCAGCGACATTCTGGAGGATTTGCAGATTCTCCTGCCCGAAACGAAGCCGTCACCCGAGGCCGCTGCGCGCGCGTTGCCGCCGCTATCTAACGAAGAACGGCGGGTGTACGACGCGATCGATGCGACCGAGACCTCAATTGACGATATCGCGGCGAAGAGCGAGTTGCCGAGCAGCGCTGTCTCATCGACATTGTTGCAGTTGGAGCTGAAACGCCTGGTCAAGCAGTTGCCCGGAAAATATTTCGTTAAGCTGGGCTGAATCAAAGATTTTTGGTAGGGCGCGTCACTCCGTGCGCGCCGAACGAACGGCGTGCAGAGGACTGCCCGCCCTACCCGTTGCAACGCCCCGCACTGCGCCAGGCAAAACTGCTCTGACTTGCAAAAACGCTCTAACTGAGTTCGATTCCTGCCCCATGTCCAAATCCCTCATAATCACCGAGAAGCCTTCGGTCGCCAGCGACATAGCCAAGGCGCTCGGCGGCTTTAAGAAAGGCAAAGACTACTACGACAACGAGAGATACGTGATCTCGTGGGCAGTCGGGCACCTCTTTGAGCTCGCAGTGCCGGCTTCCATGAAAGAGCAGGACAAATGGGACATGAAAAAGCTGCCCATCATGCCCACGGAATTCGAGCTCGAGCCCGCGGACAAAATGAGCGGTCGCGTCAACGTTCTTCGCAAGCTCATCAGAGCCAAAGACGTTTCCGATATTATCAATGCCTGCGACGCGGGTCGCGAAGGCGAATTGATCTTTCGCTACATCATCCAATACGCCGGAACGAAGAAGCCGGTCAAACGTCTCTGGCTTCAATCGATGACGCCTGAGGCCATTCGCGATGGGTTCGCGCGGTTGCGCAGCGACACCGACTTGCAGCCGTTGGCCAGTGCTGCCCGCAGCCGAAACGAGGCGGACTGGCTTGTCGGCATCAATGCTACGCGCGCATTTACGTTGCGGCTGAGCGGCGGCCGAGGAAGCACCGTCACGTCACTTGGCCGCGTCCAAACGCCTACGCTGGCAATCATCGTAGATCGGGAGAACAAGATTAAGGAATTTAAGCCGCGCGAGTTGCACGAGATCATCGGCACATTCCGCGCCGCTGCTGGCGAATATTCGGGACGCTGGTTCGATGAAGCATTCCAAAAAGACGAAGATGAAATCGAGCGAGCAAAAAGATTGCTTGCTCGGCTGCAATTGAATTTGCCCGACGCTGAGCAGCGGTTTGACTCTGAATACGGATCGCTTTGGGAAGAGCATCGCGCCGCGCCGCGATTGTGGCATCGCGAAATCGCCGAGGCAATCCAGCGCAAGTGCAGTGGCAGCCAGGGCGTGATCGAACTCGAAGAGAAAAAACCGAGCACTCAAGTCGCACCGCAGCTCTACGATCTCACCGCCTTGCAACGCGAAGCGAACAGCCGCTTCGGTTTCTCCGCGAAGCGCACCCTGCAAATCGCGCAGGCGCTTTATGAAAGGCACAAAGCCATCACATATCCGCGCACGGATTCGCGCGCTCTGCCGGAGGATTATTTTCCGACCGTAAGATCGGCGTTAGCAAAAATCGATAACCCATTCGCGCGCAAAGTGCTCGATAATAATTGGGTCAAGCCCAATAAACGGATCTTTAACAACGCCAAAGTGGGTGATCACTTTGCAATCATTCCCACCGGCACCGTTCCCCGCTCCCTGGACAATTCCGAGCGCGCAGTGTTCGACATGGTGACGAAGCGTTTCGTCGCGGTGTTCTTTCCACCTGCACAATACGAAAACACCACACGCATCACCCGCGTGGAAGGCGAACCGTTTAAGACGGAAGGAAAAATTCTCGTCGCCGCCGGTTGGCTCGAGGTTTATGGCCGCGAGGGTGCCGGTGAAAAGCTGGACGAAAATCTGCCGAGAGTCACGCAAGGCGAACGCGTTGAGACGGTGCGCGTCGAATTCAAAACGGATGAGACCAAGCCCCCCGCTCGCTACAACGAAGGGACAATTCTGAGCGCGATGGAAGGGGCGGGCAAACTGGTTGAAGACGAAGAATTGCGGGATGCAATGAAAGAAAAAGGGCTTGGCACGCCGGCTACGCGCGCGTCGATAATCGAGACGCTGCTTGCAGCGCATTATCTCGTACGACAGGGCAAAGAGCTGCAGCCGACCCCCAAAGCCATCCAGACAATTATGCTCTTAAAGAGTGCAGTGCCTGAATTGACCAGCCCGGAGCTGACAGGCGAATGGGAATTTCGTCTGCGCGAAATCGAACATCGCAAGCTCACACGCGACGCGTTCATGCGCGATATTCGGGAACTCACCAAGGACATCGTCGACAAGGCCAAACATTTTCATCCCGACGAACACATGCCCGACACAAAACCGTTCGGCCAGTGTCCAAAGTGCGGCTCCCCTATTGTCGAGCGGTTCAAGAGTTTCACCTGCACGAACGATGAGTGCGATTTTACGATTTGGAAAACCATCGCCGGCCGTTTGCTAGCGCGTGACGAATTTGAGACTCTTGTGCGCGATAAGCAGGTCGGTCCATTAAGCGGTTTCCGCAGCAAGAAGGGCAAACGGTTCGATGCCATGCTCAGGCTAGGCGACGAGTTCAAGGCTGAGTTCGATTTTGGTCCGAATGGTCAGCAAAACGGAGCGACCCAAGAGGTCGATTTTTCAGGGCAGGAGCCGCTTGGCAAATGTCCCAAGTGCGGCGGACGGGTCTTCGAGGTGGGAATGAGCTATGTCTGCGAAAATTCGGTTGGTCCGAACAAAACGTGCGATTTTCGATCGGGCAAAGTCATCTTGCAACGTTCGATCGATCGCGAACAGGTGAACAAACTGCTCACGACCGGCAGGACCGACTTGCTCGAACGGTTCATTTCGCGCAAGGGCAGACCCTTCAAAGCGTATCTCGTATTGACCGACAAAAAAGACGTCGGTTTCGAATTCGAAAAACGCGATCCAAAAGCAAAAAGAGAGCGGAAGCCGAAAGAGCCGGCCGCCAAAATTGATTTCACAGGGAAGGAGTCAGTCGGCAAATGTCCGACGTGCGGTGGAAAAGTCTTTGAAACCGAAAATAGTTACATTTGCGAACGTTCGCAGGCCGACCGAAAGCCCTGCAAATTCAAGCTAAGCAAAACAATTCTTGGCCGGGACATTCCAAAGGAGCAGGCGCAGAAACTCCTCGCGACCGGCAAGACCGATCTCCTCGAAGGCTTCATCTCAAAGCGCGGACGCCCATTCTCCGCCTGGTTGAAACTCGAGGATGGAAAGGTCGGTTTCGAATTTCCGGAGAGAACGACAGCAGCTGGCGGATCCAAGCAGCCGAGTTAGCTTGCCACAGCGCAAGAACTGCCCGTGCGGACAGAATGGGTTAGGAG
The DNA here is from genome assembly GCA_036269155.1 of Candidatus Udaeobacter sp. GTDB lineage: Bacteria > Verrucomicrobiota > Verrucomicrobiia > Chthoniobacterales > UBA10450 > Udaeobacter. Next base: position 10,498 of record DATASP010000062.1, on the reverse strand, counting down.
GAAGTGAGTTCGTGCTTCACACGAGCGCGGCACAAAACTAAAAGTCAAACTCGTGCGGAAAAAAGCTGTCACTGTCCTTCTGCTTGCGCTGCTCTGTTACATACTTGGATTGGTTACGACTTTTTATTTCCCGATTCCCGCGCAGTTTGGCGCGGTTTTGACAAGACTGCTACAAGGCAAAATTCGACCGTTTGCCGTCCAGCGAAACTTCAATGAAATAATCGGCTACGTCACCGACAGAAAAGCAGGTCCTACTGTCGATGGAAACGTCACTTATCTTGGGCAATATGCGGGCCAAGCTTCGTACGGGTTGATAACGGTGCAGGTCCCACAGCACCTCCCAGCAGGCTCGCCGATCGACCGTAGCGCGATCAAGAAAGTCGAATCGATTCCGTATCCGGCATTTCTCAAGTTTCTTCAAGATCAGTCTGCAAAACCTCTGGTCCTTTGGATCCATGGTTACCGGCTTTCATTTCCGGTCAGCACAGCGTACTGCGCCGAGATAGCGCGGGACCTGGATATCGATGCGAACGTTCTTACATTCGATTGGGCCAGCAACGAATCGGTCCTTGGCTATGGCCAGGACGTCCTTCAGATACGTCAGTCGACAAATCATCTTGTGGATCTCCTGGAGACGATAAACAACGAAGTTAAGCCGGCCAAGATCATCATCATCGCACACAGTCTCGGTTGCCGGCTCGTCTGTCTCGCGCTGCAACAGTTGTACAACAATCCGAGCGCCCAAAAGCTGAAATTGGATCACGTAATATTTCTAGCTCCCAACGTCGATAGAGAAGAATTTAATCAAAACTTTAAATCGGGGCTTCAGGCCTTGGTAAACAGGCTGACGATTTACGTTGCGTCTGACGATAACGTGCTGCTTCTCGGAAAACTTTTGTACAATGTTGATTCAATCGGTTTGCCGGAACAGTTCTCACCGGACACAAATCTGGACGAAATTCAGACGTTCCTCTATTACGAGAAACAGCTTCCCGGAAAGATTGACCTGATCGATGTTTCGTTTTCGAAAAAGGACTTTCTCAGGAAACATCGTCTGTTTCTCGAGCGACCAGTGTTGGAAGACTTGTTCTGGCTAATTCACGACGATTACCCGGCAGCAAAACGACATCTGCTTAAATATAAAGGAACCAAGAACCCAACTGACTACTGGATAATACCACCGTAGTTTATCCGTGGCGCGCTGCTTTCACCCTGACGCACATTGAATATGTGTGGTCGACTCAGTTTTGCGTTTCCTATTGAACCTGCGAGGGATTGCCCTTGGCGAAGCCGTAAAACGCCTGGAAGTCGTTTTTAACAATCAAATCCCATCAAAAGGGGGCGACTTATCCTAATTGACTGCGCTTCAAGTCAAGGAGCCACAAAAGCTCCTGGAAATTCTTGCTAAATAAATCCAGAATCCCATTAAAAGAGAATTAATTACTCAATGAGGAAACTGCTGATTCTGGTTCTCTTCGCTGCGATGTCGCATTCCTCCCTGTTAGCTAATGAGGGTTTACTAAATTCTTCGTATGAAGAAGCGGTCTCAATTCTTGGTAAGCCATCTAGTCACGATAATGGGAACGTTTCCGGCATCCGGTATGACCGATACCACTTCGAAACACGTGGCTGGAAAGCGGCTGTTCTGTTCATCGACGGCAAAGCACAAAAACTCGACACCGAGAAAAGCGACGGTTCACCGTTAAGTGTTGACGACAAGAAGGTAATTTTCGAAGCATACGACGTGCCCAACATAGGGCAGGACTCGAAACTACGGGGCTGGCGTCAATTGAGCGAAAATCACTTCATACGTGGCGATGGCCGGGTGCACATAATAACGCATCCCACTTCCATGACTATTTTTTGGGACGACCTGCCCCGTGACTTCTGGTGAGATATTCATGTATTCACCTCGTTCTGCGATGCGCATCGCCGATGGACGACAAACCGTTATTAAAGTTTTGCGAGCGACGAAAATTTCTTTTCGGGATCTACAGATGATTCAAAGCGCAAAATTATTCTGACCGAATTGTAGGCGATCAATCCTGAATGCGTTTAGGGTTGCAGGTTTCGATGTGTTGCTGCACGCGGTGCACCATTGCCACGGCGCCAATGAGTACGATGGCGGCAATGACCTGGTGTGGGTGAAGACTGGCATTGAAGAAGCCCCAGGTGATGCACACCGCAGCGAGGGTTTGCATCATCTCAAAGTAGCCTGCTGTCGATGCGCGGGTGAAATGCAGCCCCTGAAAATAAATCAGAAGCGGAATCCCGCCCGAGACCGACGCGAGCAGAATCAACCAAAGGATGGCTTTCGCGGCGTGCTCTTGCGCGGCAGTCGGCCAGAGCGCTGCGCCGTTCAAGTTCCCATAGGCCAAAAGAATCAGCGTCATGCAGGCGAGCCCGACGACGATACGCATGCTGGAGGCAAGTCGGAGAGACATGCCCGTCATGACACCGCGTCCCGCAACAGTTGCGAGTCCCCAGAAAAGTGCACAGATGAGCGCGTAACCGGTGCCGAGATTGAGGCCTGCGCTCGCAAAGGAGACGCCAATCATGGTTGGATGCGCAACGGAGACGAAAATACCAGCGATAATTGCGAGACCAGCATAAAAGAAAAATTGCCGCGCAAGCCGGTCACCAAAAAGCAGGAATGCGCCAATAGTCGAAATAACCGGTTGGATATTCAGGATCACGTTCACCACCGTCGGGTTGCCGTATTTCAAGGCTAACGTGAAAAAAATTGTGCCAACCGCAGAGCCGGCGAACCCGGAGAAAACCAGGAAACCCCACGTGCGCGCGTGAATTTTTGGAATCTCGTATAAATGCGAGACCAAGATCGGCAGGAACATGATGAGGATAAACACATGCTCCCAGAAGACGATGACCTTTGCATCGAAAAGCGCATTAAGCGGAATGCGCCACGCGCTTTCTGTGCCCCAAAGCGCCGCGCCAAGGCCAACGAGCCACGGGCCATAAGATGTGCTCTTTGCTGTGCGCTGTTGCATTGAATTGGGTGTAGCGTCTGCGCATTAATGCGTCAACGCGCACCGACCCGCGGGGACGATCGTCCAAGATTGCTGAGCGGCACTACTCGTCATCGTCGTCGTCGTCCTCGTCGTCATCCTCGATTTCAGCGGGAAGATTTTCGAGGACGAGAAGGAGAACGAGAACGATTAAAGCATTGACGCCACAACTTATGGTGTGGTAATTAGCCCCTTAACACTATGCGTTGCCCCAAGTGCGGGTCTCGTGATGACAAGGTCATCGATTCCCGTCAATCGCGCGATGCCTCCAGCATCCGCCGCCGCCGCGAATGTTTGACATGTAAATATCGCTTCACGACCTATGAAGAAATTGAGCGCTCGGACCTGCGCGTGGTGAAACGCGATCGAACACACGAACCGTTTGACCGCCGTAAATTGGCCGCCAGCGTCGCGAAAGCGTTTGAAAAACGCTCTACGAGTCTTCTTACGCTGGAGGAGATTGTGGACGAGATCGTTCACGAACTGGAAACCGGCGGACGCGAAGTTTTGTCGTCGGCGATTGGCGCGAAAGTACTCGAAAAACTCCGCTCCATCGATGAAGTGGCGTATTTGCGTTACGCCTCCGTGTACCAGCGATTTCAGGATGTGGATGAATTTGTGGATGCCATTCACACATTGGGGCGTCGTGTAAAACCCAATGCGCTCCAGCGGGAATTGTTTTCCTCCGAGACCCCGCAAAGTTCCACGCCAGCACCACGCAAAATTTCGACGAACAAGCACCATGGTCGCGTTTAAGGAAGAATTTCCATATCTCCGCACAAAGTCCGGACAACTGTTCGAATTCAGCCGCGATTGGCTGCATGCTGCGATCACGCGCGCCGCGGACGAAGCCGGTTATCCCAGTTGGTGGCTTACCGAGCACGTGACTGAGAGCATTGCTTTTTATTTGCACCTGCGAAATGACGAAAACGTGGTGGCGTTTAACCAGTTGTCGCAGACTGTGCAATACGTGCTGAAAGCCATTGGCTACAAGGAGATTGTGCCGCATTTTGCGCCTTCGCCGCCGCCGATTTCGATTTCGTTACTGGACATCGCGCATCATGCCGGCACAGGTTACGAACTCGCGTTTTTTGATCTTCTTGAAAAGCGAATCAGCAGCTTGATTGAAACCGGGGCCGACAACCTTCGGCTGTGTTCGCTTCAATCTTGCGTGAAGCACCTTCGCGGCGTCAAATCGTGGACGCGCCCCTGTGATGCGCTGCGCGAGGAAATTGTCTGCTTCGTCCGCGAAAGACTAACAGCGACCACTGATTTTGCGCGATTGGATTGCTCAGTGCGTTGAAACGGGCCTCACTCGTCCTCGTTCTCGTGCTCGTTCTCGACTGCGCGTCTAAGTGTTTTCGGGGACGAGGACGACGACCAGAACGAAGTCGCCCGTGGATCTCGGGTCCAGCACCAACAAACGAATCCGCGAGCATGCGATACTTCGAGCTTTCGTATTTGAATTAGTGTTAGATTGCGCAGATTTACACTGATCCCGTGACTGATACTGGCGCTCTGAAGCATCATGACGATTTTTGAAAAAATCATCGCACGACAAGTCCCCGCGAAAATAATTTGGGAGGATGACGACGCAGTCGTTTTCCAGGACGTTAACCCGCAGGCGCCTGTACACGTGCTGATCGTGCCCAAAAAGGTGGTTCCGCGCTTAACGGATGCGACGGATGATGACCGCGCGCTGCTTGGCAAATTACTACTGGTCGCACGCGACATGGCAATGAAATTGGAGTTATCGAGCGGCTATCGTGTCGTGATTAACTGCGGGCCCGATGCGGGCGAAAGTGTGCCACATCTGCATGTCCACTTGCTGGGCAAGCGTGCGCTGGCCTGGCCGCCGGGGTAAGCCGGCTATTGCCGCACCAGCGACCAATCGATTCCAACGATCCGCTTGTCTGCGAACCGTTTCAGCGACTTGGGAAAAACGAGATAGGTCGCGCCTTTTCTTGCTTTGAACCCAACCATTCCGAAATCCGTTCCGCTCTCGCTTTTCAGGATTGTCACCACGCGATTGTTCTTTATTTGCGCTTGGAGGTGACGATCCGCAGCCGGCTTCTGCCAGAGCGTATAAACCTGCGGCTTACCGCATTTTTCGACGACCTGTGAAAAGCGCGCCGTTTTTACTTTAAGGAGCTTCATAGTAGCGGATTCGTTTCGAACGGCGCGCACGGAGTGTCGCGCCCTACCAAAAAAAAGTCCGCCAGAGAACTACGGCAAGGAGGATCAAACTACCGTTGCTGCATTCCTGCCCTGGCGGGATTTGTAAGTCCTCAATCCATAGCCCCTGACGGAAAACAAATTTTCTCGCAAGAACTGCAACGCGCAACCCCGAACTCCGGAAGCTCTCGGGTTCGAAAATCGACGCATTGACAAGCCATCGGGCTTCTGTTTGCATCGACGCCGTGAAATGGCTGGCGTTGCTCTTACTTGTTGTCCTTGTCGGCGCGGCGAGTTCCTGCACAACTCTGGTTAATCGGAGGGATCTCTACAGTCCAGAACCTGCGCCCGATTCGTTAGAGGCCGCCCGGCAGTGGTACGGGTACGGTATTACGAGCACGAGCACGACCGTGACGACCAGAACAAGGCGGCCTAGCGCAGAAGCGCTCCCGCCGCAGGACGTTCCCCAATATTAAGCCAGAAAACTGGTGCGCGCAGTGCTTTAGCCGAAAGGCAGATTTGCCTTGACTCGAGCCACGTCGGTATTGTCCACGCGGGCTGCTTTGCTCAGCCGCCGTTTGCGCTTTGCGCTCTTAGCGGACAACAAATGGCGTCGCGAAGAGTGCGCTCGCAACACTTTGCCGCGCGCGGTGATTTTGAAACGTTTGGCTACTGACTTACGTGTTTTGCTTCGCGCAATTGACTTCGGCATAGGGAGCGAGCATAGACGAAATCATACCAGCAGCAAATGCTTCTGGCTGTAGTATCCGCTGTCCTCAGCGGACTTCACATTCGCGGACTGAGATCTGATGCGCTGAGAAAGCGCACGCTACAGCACTTGTCGCGGTGTTCTTATCTCCGTAAATATCCAATCGAATGCAAGACATCACCACAAAAAAACCGCGTGTCATCATTGTCGGTTCCGGATTTGGCGGGCTGGAGGCAGCCAAAAAGCTTGCCTGCAAAGATGTGCACGTCACGGTGATCGACCGCACAAATCACCATCTTTTCCAACCTTTACTCTATCAGGTGGCGACAGCCGCGCTCTCACCGGCCGATATTGCTGCCCCTGTGCGTGCAGTCTTGAGCAAATGCGAGAACGTGGAAGTGATCCTTGCGGAGGTGCAATCCGTTGACGTCGATGCCAAAAAAGTAAAAACGGCCGATCTGGATATCGATTATGACTACCTCATCCTCGCGACCGGAGCCCGACACTCCTACTTTGGCCATGACGAGTGGGAAAAACTCGCCCCCGGATTAAAAAGCCTCGAGGACGCGATTGAGCTGCGCCGCCGGATCCTTTTGGCGTTCGAGTATGCAGAAAAAATCACAGATGAAGCGGCGCGGCGGGCGGCATTGAATTTCGTCATCATCGGGGGTGGACCGACCGGTGTCGAAATGGCCGGAGCGATCGCAGAGATCTCCCGCCACACGTTGGCCAAGGATTTTCGCCACATCAATCCGTCAGAGGCGCGTGTCATTCTCATAGAGGGCGAGCCGCGTCTGCTGGCCGCTTATCCAGAGGACTTATCGGCCAGCGCGCGAAAACAGCTGGAGGACCTGGGCGTGGAAGTGCGCACAAACACGCGAGCAACAAAGCTTACTGAAGCTGGCGTGCAGATTGGCGACGAATTCATCCCTTGCCGCGTCAAAATCTGGGCGGCAGGCAACACTGCGTCGTTCGTCGGCAAAACTCTCGGCGTACCGGTTGACCGGGTCGGTCGCGTCATTGTGAACGACGACCTTACCATTCCAGGGCACCCGGAAGTCCAGGTGATTGGCGATCTGGCAAATTTTCCGCATCAAACTGGGCAGCCGTTGCCGGGAATCTCACCAGTAGCCATGCAAGAGGGTCGCCACGCCGCGCGCAATGTCCTGGCGATGACACGGGGACGTAAGCCAAAACGCTTCCGTTATTGGGACAAGGGAACAATGGCGACGATTGGGCGAAACAAAGCTGTCGCGGATTTAAGGTTCATGCATCTAAGGGGTCTTCCTGCCTGGCTGGCATGGCTGTTTGTGCACATCGTCTTTTTGGTTGGCTTCCGCAACCGCTTGGTCGTCCTCTTTCAATGGGCGTGGGCGTATCTCACCTTCGACAAGGGCGCACGATTGATCACGCGCAACTTTCAATCCGAGCAAAGACCGCCGGCGTGAGGCACAATGTCATGTTGAGCGAAGCGAAACATCTCTGAATGATTGCTTTCGTTTGGCCAACAAAAAGGATCAGAGATTCTTCGCTTCGCTCAGAATGACAGTTCCGAAAGTTTCCGTTCGTAATCTGCAGCGAAAGATTTCACTTAATGCGGCCGGCCTTGAAAAGTTCGCGGCGAAAGCGCTGCGCTGTTGCCTGAAAAGGCACAAACGAAAAGAGTCCGAACTATCGAGATCACGGAACGTTTTCGTCTGGCTTGTTTCCGATCGCCGGATGTCGCGATTACATGGTGAGTTTCTTGCCAAAAGTGGTCCGACCGATGTGCTAACGTTTCAGCACGGCGAAATTTTTATCAGCGTTGAGACGGCCAAACGACACGCTCGCGCGTTTGGAAACTCGCTGACGCGAGAGCTTCAGCTGTACATCGTGCATGGTCTTTTACATTTGAATGGATTCGATGATCGAACGCAGCAAGGCGCGCTCAAAATGGAGAAGATGCAGGCAAAAATCCTGGGCGACTGTAGCCGGGATCGATGATCCCGGCAGAACGAATCTCCACGATCCGGCATCGCCGATGCCGGCTGCGGGTTGTTTGAACTGAGCGTCCCGTATGTTAGCCTTTTTGCCATGAGTTGCGGGCCATGGCGGGACACTGGATGCCAGGCGCAGATCAAAGCTGATGAAGCAATCTTTCCCACCTCGAACGAGAAGGCGGGAACCATGACCACGGCGGAGCCTACGATTGAACAAGAAACGCGTTCAGAAGACGAGCTCGATGTTCCGTGGCAGGTGGTGGTCCACAATGATCCGGTAAACCTGATGAGTTACGTGACGATGGTTTTCCAGCGCGTTTTCGGTTATCCACGCGAAAAAGCAGAGAGACATATGTTGGAAGTGCATCAGAAAGGCCGGTCGATTTTGTGGAGCGGCATGCGCGAGCGGGCCGAGCTGTATGTGCAGCAGCTGCATGGTTACCTCCTGCTTGCCACCCTGGAGAAGACGTGTTGATATGGAAATTCGCCGGCGCAACGACCAAATCGAGATCTCCGAACTGGATCCCTTTCTTGCAGAGCTCCTGCGCCAAATTCCGGCAAGCGCGAACCCGGACGGCGTACAGGCGGCCGAACAACGCCTCTTCAGTCCACCATCCAATGGAAAACAAACAGAACTGTGCGCGGAGTGGAGAATTTATGTCGAACCCGAGCTACGGCGTCTTTTCCAGACGGCGACAGAGACAGTAGCGGCAGATTTGCAGCAACTGAACGGCAACGAAAAAAGCTTTGCAAACCGCACGCTACGCATTCCTGCCAGGCACGCCGATGAGTGGCTAAGTGCGCTTAATCAGGCGCGCCTCGTCATAGCCGCAAAAAATAACTTCACCGAAAACGAACTGAACGATCACTTTCGCTCACCCATCGGATCGCGCCGGGACCTCAGTCTATTTCAGGTAAACTTCTACGGTTTTCTGCAGGAATTTATTCTGCGCGAGCTCGAGAGCTAGGGAGAACAGGCCAGGCAGTCAGGCTTGCTGCTTTGCTTTCACCATCGCCATCAACCGGTCTTTGATGGCAGTAGAAGCTTTCGCCGGGCGCAAACTCAGGGCAAACGCTTCATGCAACGCGTAACATTTGGAGATGAAGTCTTCGCCCTTTTTCCCGAATTTCGTTCGCGCTTTCTCGAATTCTTCTAGTTCCTCGGCCTCCAAGGCACCGATAACGTAGAGTCGAGCCTGGTTTTGGAATTCGCTAAAGTTCATCCCTCAACTCCTTGAGGCCGTCATAGATTTTTTTGAGTCCAAGTTCAAGCCTGGTTTTTACCGTGCCTAACGGTGTATTCGTTTTGGCTGCAATTTCGCGCTGGCTCATTCCCCTAAAAAATGCGAGATCAATTGCCTGCTGCTGGGGCGGTGGAAGGCTGCTTATCACCTTGCGAATTAGAGCGCGCGTGTCGCTAAGCACAATCTCTTCCTCAGTCGCGTTATGCACCCACGCATCAGGTTGCTGTTCAATTTCATTTTGCAAGCGTTCTTCCGCACGCGCATAGGCCTGCTTCTTGCGCAGGCCATCAATCGCGCGGCGCCGGGCAAGTGTAACCATCCACCCAAGTGGTTTGCCTTTTTGAGCAGAAAAGTTTTTTGCCTGGTTCCAGATTTCCATGAAAATCTCCTGCAGCAGATCGTCGGCCTCGGCTTCGTTGTGAATTACCCTCAGGATAAGTGCCTTCAGTATCCCGTTGTATCGATCGTAGAGTTGGGAGAGTGCATCGGGGTCACCGGCTTGGATCGCTTTCATCAACTCGAAATCGCTCGGAGCTCCCGGTTCGAGTTGCGGCGCAACAGAGCGCGGTTGGGCTCGCGACTCTGGCACGCGCACGCGTTTCTTTGGTTTGCGGCGCGTGGAAGCAATTACTTCAGGTGGTTCCATTTGTAATCAAGAATTTTCAGCAATTAAAAACAGGAATCGAGTACAAGGGTGCAATCGCGTGTCTTAATCTGCGCAGGGTACTTCGTCCATCAATTTTCTGGCTGCGAAATCCGGTGATTGCGCGCTGCGTTTTGTGCGTCAAGAGTTGATTGCATGACACAGGGACCCAATGACACATCTGTCGATCCGCTCTGGTACAAAGACGCGATCATCTACGAACTGCACGTTAAGACTTTTTGCGACAGCGACGGCGACGGGATGGGTGATTTCCGCGGACTGATCGAAAAGCTGGATTATCTGCAGGAGCTCGGAGTCACTGCAATCTGGCTGTTGCCATTCTACCCGTCCCCTCTGCGCGATGACGGCTACGACATCGCCGATTATTTTGACGTGAACCCGAATTTTGGCACGCTCGACGATTTCCGTGCGCTGCTGGACGCTGCACATCAACGTAACCTGCGCGTCATCACGGAACTCGTAATTAACCACACTTCCGATCAGAATCCGTGGTTTCAAAAGTCGCGGCGCGCGGTAGCCGTAGCCGGAGTCGGTGACTCCGGCCGCGCGGGACCTGCCGGGGTCAACGACCCCGGCTACAGCGACGATCTCGCCTACAAGGATTTCTATGTCTGGAGTAGCACCCCGGAAAAATACAAGGATGCGCGAATTATTTTCAAAGACTTCGAAACATCGAATTGGGCGTGGGACCCTGTTGCAAA
>DATASP010000061.1:0-4195 GCA_036269155.1 Candidatus Udaeobacter sp. | reverse complement strand
GATGAACTGCGGGAATGCCGCTTACTGCTTACCAACGATACCGGCACGATGCATCTGGCCGCTTTGCTCGGCGTGCCCGTGGTCGCTATTTTTGGCTCTACTGAGCCGCGCCTGACCGGTCCGCTCGGAGATGGCCACATTGTCCTGCGACACCATGTCGAATGCAGCCCCTGTTTCCTCCGCGAATGTCCAATCGATTTCCGCTGCATGAAGGCCGTCCGGTCTGAGGAAGTGGCTGATGCGGTGCTGTCGATTCTGGGCGAGAAACCTCAAATTTGATAAGTTCAAAGCATACTATGGCTCCGCCGCGAATCCGCACCGACGTGCAAGTGATGTTTTTCGACACCGACTGCGGAGGCGTCGTGTCCAACATCGCCTATCTGCGTTTTATTGAGATCGCGCGCACACATCTGGCTGAAGAACTCGGCCTTCGCCTGGCCGAAATGGCTGAAAGGCAAATATATCCCGTGGTGGTACGTACTGAGATTGATTATCGCCGCGCGGCCAAACTTGGAGATCGGCTGATGATTGAGGGTCGGCTCGATCAGGTGGAACGCGCGCGGTTCTGGTGCGGATTTCAGATCACACGACCGAAGGACAACATCTTAATTGCGCAATGCCGTCAGATGCTCGCGCTGATCGAAATGCCAGCCGGAAAACTGCTGCGTTTGCCCGATCACTGGCAGGAATACCGCACGGGCGATGCCGCGCATAATCCCAAAGGCAAAGGCAAAATGGGAATTGTTTCCCACGGAGAATGCATTGAATGACCGCAGCCACCCAAAGCTTACGCCTTGAAGAAACTCTGCTCGAGCCGCAGGCGCTGCCTCCGCCGCCGACACGTCACGCGTTGCTCGCGATTCTAATTGCGTTAGCTGCGCTGTTGCACCTAGCGACGATAGGCAGCGGCGACCTGTACAGTGAGACAGAAGGGCAATATGCGGGAGCCGCCCGAGAGATGGTCGAATCCCATCAATGGCTCCTGCCAACGAACGACGGCATCCCGCGCCTGCAAAAGCCGCCGCTGCTCTACTGGCTCATTATTGTTTCCTTCAAGCTCTTTGGCGTAGACGCTGCAGCTGCGCGCCTTCCGGTTGCGCTTGCTGTCGTCGCCTCGGCTGCCCTGATCTTTCTGATTGGGGAAAAGCTCACGGATTACTGGCGCGGCTTCATTGCCGGCCTGATTTACCTTAGCTTCTGCGGCACATTTCTACTCGCGCGCATCGTCATGCCCGAACCGCTGGTCAGCGCATTCATCGCCGGCGCGATGTTCTGTGCTGTGTCCGGTTATCAGCGCCGGCGGCATCGGCGTGCCTGGTTCGCCGGATTTTGGATTTGCTCGGCCTTCGCCTGCCTGACCAAAGGTTTGCTCGGCGTCCTTTATCCGGCGGCGATTCTTGTATTGCTGTCAATTTTCTATCGCGAAGCGCAGGTGCGATATCGCGCGCTTTTGCGATGGGAATATGTAGCAATCTTTCTCTTGATTCTTGCTCCCTGGCATATCTGGGCGGAATTACATTTTCCGGGTTATTTTCGGTATCAGGTCAGTACGGAATGGTGGGGACATCTGCGCGGAATCACCGATGAGACCCATGATTACAAGGGCATGCCCGCGTACCAATTTCTGCTCATGCATTTGGTCTGGTGGTTTCCCTGGTCCGTCGTACTGCTGCCCGGCGTGCTTTTCGCATGGCGTCGCGTGATGCGGCTGCACGACATTAGTTTCTCCGAAGCGTTGCCGCTCTGCTGGATGGCTGTTGTTTTTGTGCCCCTGCTTTTTCTGGGCCAACGCCAAGATTATTATTCGATGAGTATGTGGAGCGCGACTGCGCTCTTAGCAGCGGTTATATGGGACCGGATGCCACAGAAGTTGCGCGCCGCAGGCGCAATCGCGGTGGGTGTCATCGGAATGATGAGCGTTCTGGCGGCGTTCTTGATGCTCGGTGGCGCTCGCGCTTTGAACGGAAACTGGGGAACGATGGACGCGCGATGGACCGCATGGCGGGCGCTACACGAGATGCCGATGTCAGCCTGGCTGATAATTCGGCCGGTGCTGGCGACTACCGGTGTTTCTCTCGTGCTTCTCTCAATGCTGGCACTCCATTGTATCTTCAAACGGCGTGAGAAACTCGCTGCCGTTGTGTTGGCTACAGCCATGATTCCGGGCGGGCTTAGCATGATCCAAGGCGTCGCGCGAACAGCGCCTTATTTCTCACTCGCAGATGTAGCGCGGTATCTAAATCCGCGCCTCGATGCTGGAGGCGATGCGATTTTTGAAGGCCCGTTCGACGACAGCAGCAGCCTTGTTTTTTATCTGAACCGGAAGTTCCTGCTTGTTAATCAAAACCGCCAGAAAGCGGCTCCGATCGGCAGGCCCTCGATACATATTTTCGTGAATGAACAGGCGGTGTTGGAGAAATGGGTTGGAGCTGATTCGGTTTACCTCATCGTGGAACAAGGCCGGGCGGATTATTGGAAACAGTTATTGACCAGCCGCTTTCACATTTATCACCAGGTCATCACGTCGGGGTCGTACGTAGTGCTTGGCAACCAACTCTAAGCGCGCCGCTACAGCGTTTGAAAAATTCCCGTGCTGGCTTAATATGGCGGCTCATTTTCATTGTAACTCTTGTAACTTTTTAGCCACATCCATGTCGCAACATCGCAGTTTAAAGGGGACTAGTACCATCGCCGCCAGGCGGAATGTGCTGAAACGCTTCGAGCGCGTCGAGCTGCTGAAGAAGCGCGGTCAATGGAAAAAAGACAGTAAAGTCATCGGCCTGCCGAAAACCAAGCCGGATGTGTGAGGCGCTTCGCGCGAAAGTGAACCGTTAAAAGCGTTACAAAAGTTGCAAAGTTGGAATGGTCGTCCGTTGTAACAATGTAACTTTTTTAACCTTGTAACTTCTTCTCTTGCGCCTCAACCGTTTCCTCGCCGCTGCCGGCGTCGGTTCGCGGCGACATTGTGATGAGTTGATCGCAGAGGGTCGCGTTACCATCAACGGGAAAGTCTGCACTAACTTCAGCGCACAACCGGCCCCGCACGACCACGTCAAAGTTGGTGGCAAACTCGTTCGTGCCGCTCCCGCGCTTACCATCATGTTGCACAAACCCGCCAGATTTGTTTCGACCCGAAAAGATCCGCACGCGCGCGATACGGTGTTTGATCTACTTCCGCAAAAACTTGCGCGCCTCTTCAACGTCGGCCGTTTGGACGCGCAAACTGAAGGTCTCCTTCTTCTAACGAACGATGGCGAATTGGCGCAGCGACTTACGCATCCGCGTTATAAGGTCGACAAGGAATATGAAGTTACATTGGATCGGCCCTGGGACTCAGCACTCGCCCCGAAATTGCTCCGCGGAATCTTCCTCGACGGCCAGCGAGCAAAAGTGGCACAACTTCACTCCGTCTCGCCCACGCGTTTGCGCGTTGTGCTGCAACAGGGAATCAATCGGCAGATTCGCCGCATGTTTGAAGCTGTTGGGTACCGCGTTGAACATCTTGTCCGTGTTCGACTCGGAAATGTTCGGCTCGCGGATTTGCCGCGTGGGCATTGGCGTCCACTCACAAAACGTGAGTTGCGATCTTTGGAGGGGCGAGCTTCGGCGAGCCGGCACCCGGCATCGCAGGAGCTCCGCCCTCCACTATGAAACTCGACGATTGTAACGTCCTCATCACGGGGGCTTCCGCTGGCATAGGCCGCGAGTTCGCGCGGCAGCTCGCCGGACGTGCGCACTCTATGATTTTGGTTGCGCGACGCGAGGACAGGCTGGCTGAGCTTCGTGATGAGCTGCAAGCGCAGCATCCAAATCTTGCTGTTCAGATTCGGCAAGTTGATCTCGCTGATCCTACGCAATTACAGGAACTAATGGAGTGGCTCGATCGCGAAGGCATCAATGTCGATCTCTTAATCAACAATGCCGGACTTGGGGATAGCGGTCCTTTTGCAACAAGCGATACCATTCGCAACGAGGAAATGACGCTAGTAAATGTGGTGGCGCTTACTTCACTCACTCGCCACGTGCTTCCGCAAATGATCGCAAAGCGCCGTGGCGGTATTCTAAACGTCAGTTCGTCAGCTGGCTTTGTTCCGGTACCCGGTTCTGCCGTTTACGCGGCTACCAAGGCTTATGTTACGAGTTTCTCTGAAGCGCTTCGAGCCGAACTCCATGGAACAGGCGTAAGCGTATGCGC
>DATASP010000060.1:0-3517 GCA_036269155.1 Candidatus Udaeobacter sp. | reverse complement strand
TTCCCCCGACAAATTTGTTTCGGTTGCAATCGGCAATCGAAAATCTAAAATCGGAAACTATCCCGCGGGTGTAGTTCAATGGCAGAACGGCAGCTTCCCAAGCTGCACACGGGGGTTCGATTCCCCTCACCCGCTCCCGCCTTCGCTTTGGAGCGCAGCGGAAAACGAAGCCGGGAGCGTCCGTCGTAGCCTTGTGCGAAGGCGGACTCATTGACAAGCTACGGCGGGCAAGCCAGCCTTCGATGCGCTACGTTTACTTGTTAAGGTCAGAATCTAATCCCAAGCAGCCGTACGTAGCGTTAACTCGCGATCTGCGACAGCGCATTCAAGATCACAACGAAGGCCGATCGCCGCACACAAAAAAGTTCTGGCCGGATTCTCGTCGCCTATTTTGGATTCGCGCAGGAAAAGATGGCTGTCGCTTCTGAGAAATACCTGAAATCGGCTTCAGGACGAGCGTTCATAAAGCGACACCTCTCCTGAGCACGCGTCGGGGTTGGACGTTTTCTCTGCCGCAAGAACTGCAAAATCACCTGCGCGTGGATCGCTAAGTCTGACGACAAATAATTAGTCGTATCTCGCGCAATTTTTCTCGCGTGACGCGAAAGTTCGAACCGCCACGCGCACAAGCGGCCACGAATTGTTAATGTGGCCAGCGAATCGGAAGATCGGCTTGAATCCGAAGCGAGCGAACTAAACCAGATGGCGGTTCTCGGTCAGCGGGAGACGCGTCGCGAATTTATCAGGCAGGTTGCCGGAACAAGCGTTGCGATTGCCATTGGCCCGAATCTTCTGCGTGCCGGTTCGCCTGACGAGGTCGGCTCAGCAACGCCGGCCGGCGGGACGAGCGGTTCGGTTAAAGTGAACCTGACGATCAACGGCAAAAGTCACGAGCTCGATGTCGATCCGCGGGTGACACTGCTCGATGCATTGCGAGAGAGACTGCACCTCACCGGTTCGAAAAAGGGATGTGACCACGGCCAGTGCGGCGCCTGCACCGTGCTGGTGAACGGGCGACGAATCAACTCGTGTCTCACCCTCGCCGTAATGCATCAGGGCGATGAGATCACCACGATTGAGGGACTCGCCAACGGCGATGAATTGCATCCCATGCAAGCCTCTTTCATCGAGCATGACGGATTTCAATGCGGCTACTGCACACCCGGCCAAATTTGCTCGGCGGTTGCGCTCGTACGCGAAGGTCACGCGAACAGCGACGACGAAATTCGCGAGTGGATGAGCGGCAACATCTGCCGTTGCGGCGCGTACCCGAATATCCTGGCCGCGATTAAAGAAGCGAGAGGCAAAACGCGCGCATGAGACGGCATTTAGATTTATCACGGCGCGTGCCAAGACATCGCCTCTCCCTTCACAAAGGAGAGGGTAGGGTGAGGGTCGAACAACCGCGACTGTTCGCGTTGAGAAACCCCTCACCTCAATCCTCTCCCCTTCTCGAAAGGGGAGAGGCGGAAGACTCCATGTCGCAAAACTAAGCTCCAGCATTTCTCTGATGAATCCGTTCACTTATTCTCGCGCGATTGATGCGGATCAGGCCGCCGCGGCGATTTCCGGCAAGCCACAGGGAAAATTTCTCGGGGGCGGCACGAACCTGATCGATCTGATGAAAATGGGCGTGGAGACGCCTAACGAATTGATTGACATCAATCGATTGCCGCTTGCGCGCATCGAAGACCTGCCCGGCGGCAAAGGCGTACGCATCGGCGCAATGGTGCGCAATTCCGACCTTGCCGAACATGAATTAATCAAAACGCGCTACCCGGTATTGAGTCAGGCGCTTCTTTCCGGCGCGAGTCCGCAACTGCGCAATATGGCGACCGTCGGTGGCAATCTTCTCCAGCGAACGCGGTGTTATTATTTTTATGATCCCGCATTTCCAGCGTGCAATAAACGCAAGCCCGGCAGCGGCTGCGGCGCGCTCGAGGGTTACAATCGCATTCACGCAATTCTCGGTCAGAGCGAGCAATGCATCGCGACGCACCCGAGCGACATGTGCGTCGCGCTTGCTGCGCTCGATGCGATCGTGCGCGTGCACGGACCAAATGGTGAACGAGAAATTCCGTTCGCCGATTTTCATCGGCTCCCAGGGGACACGCCAGAACGCGACACGAATTTGGAGCGTGATGAATTAATTACTGCGGTTGATCTCTCGTCCCTTCCGTTCGCCACACGCTCGCATTATTTAAAAGTGCGCGACCGCGCCAGCTACGCGTTTGCGCTAGTGAGTGTAGCCGCGGCTCTCGATCTTGATGCGGGTAAACAAATCAAAGGCGCTCGCGTGGCACTCGGAGGTGTCGCGCATAAACCATGGCGAGCGACGACTGCCGAAAAAAAGCTCATTGGCGAACAAGCGGATGAAAAAACTTTTCGCGCCGCGGCCGAAGCCGAACTGGCAGCCGCGAAAGGTTACAAGCACAATTCTTTCAAGATCGAGCTGGCCAAGCGTGCGATGATTCGCGCGTTGAGCACCCTCGCGCAGATGAGTTGATATGAGCGCGGCTGTTACGGGCCAGCCAGTCACTCGTCTTGACGGACGTCCAAAAGTCACCGGCGCCGCCGCGTTCGCGGCAGAATTCCCGCGTCCGAAAGTCAGCTACGGTGCGCTGATTCAAAGCGACATTGCGAACGGACGTGTTGCGAAGGTTGACATTTCCTCCGCGAAATCTGCGCCAGGCGTGATCGGCATTCTCACCCGTGAAAACGCACCGCACTTCAGGGCACATCCCGATGACCTTCGCAAACCGGGTGCGCCTGGAGAATCGCGTGTGCCCCTGCAGGATGACAATATCTACTGGGCCGGGCAACATCTCGGCCTCGTCGTCGCTGAAACTTTTGAAGATGCTATGTACGCAGCATCGCTGGTTCGCGTGACGTACCAAGCACAGCCGCCGGTGGTGAGTCTTGATGATCAACGTGCACAAAAAACTGCGAGCTACCCGGAAAAGTTCGCCGCACGCGAAGAGTTACAGGTAAAACGCGGCGATGTTGACGCGGCGCTCGCGACGGCGGCGCACAAGATCGACGTTGTCTATTCCACGCCGATCGAAAACCACAATCCTATCGAGGCATACTCGACTACGGCGGAATGGGAGGCGCCTGATCGGTTACTGATCCACGAATGTACGCGCGGGATCAAAACGCTGCAGCGAGTTGTTGCCAACGCTTTCGATTTGCCGCAGGAAAATGTGCGCATCATTTGTCCATTCATCGGCGGCGCGTTTGGCTCGAAGGGATTTCAATGGAGCCACACGTTGCTTGCAGCCGCTGCGGCGAAGCTGGTGCAACGGCCGGTGAAGCTCACCTTGACGCGCCCGCAAATGTTTGATTCCGCCGGTCAACGTGCCCGCACACAACAGAGGTTTTCGATCGGGACGGATCAAAATGGAAAACTGGTTGCGTTGCGTCACGCGACGACGACGCATTCCTCACCTACGCACGAGTACACCGAGTCATGCGGCAACATGTCGCGCATGTTGTATTCGTGTCCAAACGTTGAGGT
>DATASP010000059.1:0-6456 GCA_036269155.1 Candidatus Udaeobacter sp. | reverse complement strand
ATCGGGCGGCGCGTCCCTCGATCTTGCATTAATTCCTGGTGCTCTCGCACAACTCTCCGGCGATTCGGAAATCGACATTGAAGAATTAAAGATAACGAAGGACGGCAACGATACTGCTGGCGGCATGCGGGACCGTACCGGGCGCATACGATTAAATCGGGGAAAAATTATCGTCCTGTTCATTCCAAGCGATGGCCTCGCATCGCAGTTTGTCATCACGGCGAGCGACCTGACGATTAAGCCCGACTCGGCTTGCTTGTTTTGTGTGCGCAGTGACGGCACAACGACGCGCGTGACCTGTGCGAAAGGAAACATCAATGTTTCTGCCGAGGCGCAGCCGCCGGTTACAATAGCTGCCGGCTATTTTCAGGAATGGCCAAACAAACGCGCCAAGCCTGCCGCCGCCGCTGACGACGCCACTGCGCAAATCGACGTTGCAGAGTCACTCGAAAGCGGAGTGCGGTTGCAAGACGAGGCAGCCGCTTGGCTGAATCGACGCTCTTTTTGATGCCAGCATTTAGGTGGATCGGCTTCTCTGAAAACGATTTCAATCACCGAAGGCGCAAGCTAGTGCTCATCCAATACCGCGCGCAGAAAAGCCAGGCAAAAACGTAGGTTATTGGGCAAGGCATTGAAGACAACGCGTTCCACCTTGCGCGGCAACAACTTGTGATCAGCCGAAGAGTCGAAGTTGCGTTGCCGATCTTTGGAAGGAGTCGCAGGATAATGTCGGCCGCTCGCCAATGCCGGCACGACCACAAGCTACTTTGAATAGCGAAGCGATTTGCTCGGCGAAGATCCCCTCGCCCGTCATTCGCGTGTGCCAAAGTGAATTATTAAGCCTGTTCCCGCGTAAATCCCTGATGCGGCCAAGGACTTTCTCTTTTCGATCGGGGAAATGTTCCTCGAGCCAGTGCTCAAATAATGGCGCGACCGCCCACGGGAGACGAACAACTGTATAACCGGCAAATTGCGCGCCTGCTTTTGCGCACGCCTCCAGGATTTTGGGGATTTCATGATCAGTGAGCCCGGGGATGACCGGCGCAACCATCACACCCGTTGGGACCCCTGCGCTGCGAAGTTGTTTGATTGCATCGAGTCGCGCCTGAGGCGATGACGTGCGCGGCTCGAGCACTCGCTGCAAATTTGGATCGAGAGAAGTGACGGAAAGATTCACCGCGACAGCGTCGTATTTTGCCAACTCGCACAAAAGGTCAAGATCTCGCGTGACCAGACGATTCTTCGTAATAATCGCCACGGGATTTTTAAATTTCGCCAACACTTCGAGACAACCGCGCGTGATCTGCAGCTTCTTCTCAACCGGCTGATACGGATCGGTCACCCCGCTCATCACCAGGGTCTGCGATTGCCAATCCTTCGATTCCAGTTCGGCGCGCAACAGCTCTGGCGCATTCATTTTCACCATGATTTTGCTCTCAAAATCGAGGCCGGCCGAAAAACCCAGGTATTCGTGTGTCGGCCGGGCGTAACAGTAAATGCAGCCGTGCTCGCAGCCGCGATACGGATTGAGACTTGTCTCAAAACCCACATCGGGGCTGATGTTACGAGTGATGATCGATTTGGTTCCATCGCGAAAATACTGTGTAACGCGGCGGGGCTGCTCGGTTTCGTCAGGAGCGGCGTCGACAACATCGAAGTCATTAGGATCAACGTGCAGTCTCTCGAAGCGATTGGCCGGACTCCAGGAAGCCCCTCGCCCACGGATGATTTCGCGGCTTTGCGGAGTCTCGTGAACAACAGGGCGAAATTTCTTCTTCGCCGGCATCCACTAAGTTCACATGAACATATCGCCATGTCCAGCGCATTTCATCGTCGCTCCCGCCCCTATAGGCATTCGTCATTGAATGGATGCGCGTGATTTCGCTGAGAGCATGGAGCACTGAAGTAATGCTGCTATACTAGAGCCCCAATTACTAATCACCGACCACTGATCCCGGGAGGGGTGGCAGAGCGGTTGATCGCGCCGGTCTTGAAAACCGGAAGGCCGAAAGGTCTCGTGAGTTCGAATCTCACCCCCTCCGCCAAGTTTTTCGCTTGGAGCGAAGCCCAAAGGGAAGATTAGCGCGCGGATCTGCTCTACCGTAGAGCCTCCGCGTGCCATATTTTACAGAGAGTTGCCGTGGCGTCCGCCCAATTGTTGTAGAGGCGTTTTTGTAACCAAATACCTGTTTATTCGTGGGTTAGCTCCCTGCAAACCGTCTTACCTAGGAGTCTCTCCTATCGATTGTAGAAGCTCGCACACAACTTCTTAGGGAGTCTTTGTTTAAGAATTCCGTTTACAAGTGAGCACGTCACTCCGTTTGACGACACGAGTCGAAAGCTGTGACGCCGTCATTCGCTTTGCGATGCGACCTATTGTTCTCTTGATGAAGCCACCTTTTTAGAGGCGTCGGCACGGTCTTTCTCGGCCGATCGGAAGGCCATTCCCTGGCGGGCACAGAAACCCGCTTACGTGCCCGAGAAGCCTTTACATGGTAATCGTTTACCGAGCGCCCTTCATCGGCATCGATGAATTGAAACACTGTCTGTATCTCCGACCTGGAAAGCATGGCTCCTTTTTTCTTCTGGCTTTCCAGCGTCTCGGAAAGTTCATCATTCCATCCTCGTTTGCGCATGAATTCGTTCCATATATAGATCTCACCTTCAGACGGTCGGTGTCCCATCCCAAAACACGACTGCAGAATCGCCTGGTCTGTGAGGCCCTGATTCACGTACTCAACTATTAGCTCGTATTTAACTCGCAGAAACGTCGCGCATTTTTCAGCGCAATCTTTTTCAAAGTTCTCTTCATATTCGAGAGGTGGTTCCCCTCTTGCATAGCTCCGGATTTTGTCCAGCATTCGACCGAAATAGACCAAGCCCAATGTCTTGTCGTAAGGACTGCGAAGATCCACACTTTTCATAAGAGGCCGCCCGATTTTTCTTAAGAAAAAAGACCTAAGACTGTCAAGACAAATTCGAGATCGTTTCATCGGCGCCTTTGAAAACCTGGACATGGCGAGCTTTATCAGCTGTTTTGCTGACGAAGCGACTGTTTTTTTCCCTATCCCGAGCCTCCGAGGCGGTTCGATGGCAAAGGAGCGATCCAGGCCCATTTCGGGCAGGTCTTCGTGGCAATCCGTCAGAGCTCGGCGGGTGAAATACCGTTTTAGGGTCATCAGCGCGCTCTGATGCTGCGCAAGTTCTGGTCCGACGTGCGGCAACCCAAAATCACACTGCTTGGTTCAGAACTGCTGTGCCGGTTTCGCCGCTCGGCACGTATGACGCTACCGAAGCGAGCCCGTCGCCAGGATGGCCGCAAACGCGTTTGCAAGATCGATGGCGTCAAATTCTTTGCCGCGACGTGAATTTCGGCCGGGCTCGCTTTTCTACTGCGCGGTTCCGTTGAGCAGCGGTTTGATCAACTTATCCATCGCGTCGCTGAACGGTGCGCTCCACAGAGCACAAGCAAACAACATGCGCTAAAAAAGACGCTTAAGTGAGATAAACAACAACGAAAGATAACGGCCTTCTTCCAAGCGCGCGCGTATGTCGTTTTTGCACGCATTCAAACTGATTAGATACAACGCCTAACCCTCAGTGGAGCTGACATCGACGCCTAGTAACGGTTATTTTGTGAAGTACTCCAGGGATCGTTGAATTGTGATTTCCTTAGGCTCGCAACAGGTAGCCGATATCTCTATTTCGTCTTCGCCTCCCTTTCCTCCGCCCGTCCGTAGAGTAATCTTCGCATTTTCCAAATCTTCAGCGGTGAATCCGTTTCTGAGGAGGACTTGTTTGGCCACGGCTACCTCGTTAGTCTTGACGGCTCTCTTCAGCTCGTTGCGATCGTCTTTGTTCGCGTGAATTCGCACCTGGGCTTCAGAGGCTTTTTTCTCCAGCGCTGCGGCTTCAGCTTGCGCCAGTGTCGTGGCCGGAACAGCCAGTAGGACGAGTGATGCGCCGAGGGAAAGCATGATACGGCGCAGAAGCTGCATAACATACAGACTAACGACCCAGTGCGGCCGAAACTGAGACATCAAAAGAGTTACAAGGCGCTGCTTCACTTTAGCCATTCGGCGGGCTGATCACAAAAGCAGATTGAACCTGAACGCTTCGCGTTTCTGGATAAATATTCAGACACCCGAAACGAATGTCCAGCACCGCTGCGTTAGTGGGCGTATTCGGGACGGTCCAATCGAAATACTGCACCGTCGGGTTACGCTGCTCCGTAAGAAGCATGTAGATCGTCCTGCCGCCATCGAGCGAAAGGAGAACTTCAGTCTCACACATCGTCAAGTCCACGTCTGGAAAGTTCGCCGTCCATTCAACCCTCACAACTTGTCCAGGAACCAAAACCTGTCCGGCTCTTGGGGAAATCAGCTTGGCACTGTATTTGTTTTTGGAAGCCGCGAATGCCGTTCTAGGCGATTGCGGAGCCAAAGCAAATGTCAATGTAAGTAGCGCTAGAATTAATCGTGGAGTTTTCATTTTTTCATTCGATCCGAGTGGGCATCAATTGTCAATACCAGTTTGCGCCGCAAGGCGCTTGATTTGGCCCAGAGTCCGATATCCGCTTAACGATTTGGCGCTAAATCTTTGCACCTAAATAAGGCTCGACACGCGTTGGCCAATCATTAAAGAATCGCGTCGTTTACCACTTTCTTCAGTCCATTCTTACTCGCCGCATCAACAAGAACACACATATGAACCCACGCCTCCTCCTGACTACGCTTGCCGCCATTTTTACGTTCTTCACGCCTGCTACATCCATCTTACAGGCCCAGGTGCTGGCGGCGACCGAGGGCATCGATGTGCCCGACGGCACACGAAAATGCATAAAGCCTCCAGACCGTGCACTGAAACCGGTCAATTTGTTCGCGCCGCTGACCTGCTTTGAGCCGGTAACCAACGTTAGCGCCACGGTCGGCAACCAGGCTGAGAGTTTCCTGAACGTCAACCCCACCAACCCAAATAACCTCGTGGCCACCTCGAACAACCCCGGCACAAACAGCATCTTCCGCGCGTACTCGACAGACGCGGGCGTGACCTGGACGCGCGGCACGATCGCCACGGGTGTGGCGTGCTGCGACGGACAGGCGGCGTGGGACACGTTCGGCAACCTGTTCCTGGTCTACATCAACAACAGCGTCAACCAAATCAATGTGATTCTGAGCACCGACGGCGGCGCCACATTCAGTGCACCGCTGACCGTGGGCACAGGCAGCGTTGACCAACCCTCGATCGCTGTTGGCAACGGCAGCGTGTGGGTCGACTGGAACCAGAGCGGAAGTATGGTCGCCCGTGGCGCGCCAGTGACGGGTCTCGGCGTTTTCGGGCCATTCAATGCGCAACAGACAATCCCCTCTGCAGCTGGCAGCTTTGGGGGTATCGCCGTCGGGCCTGGTCCAAACGGCGGCAAGGTCATCGTGACCTATCAGAGCCCGACTGGTGGGCAGGGTCCGGCGACGATTTACTGCAATATAGACGCCGACGGTTTGGGAGCGGGCGACTTCGGCCCGCGCATCACGATTACGACGACCAATGTGGGCGGCTTCGATTTTATTCCGGCGCAGAACGAACGCTCGGTCGACGCTGAGGCCGGAATGGTATGGGACGCGACCGGTGGACCGTTTAATAATCGGATCTACTT
This sequence comes from Candidatus Udaeobacter sp., assembly GCA_036269155.1. Taxonomy (GTDB): domain Bacteria; phylum Verrucomicrobiota; class Verrucomicrobiia; order Chthoniobacterales; family UBA10450; genus Udaeobacter. Next base: position 803 of record DATASP010000059.1, on the reverse strand, counting down.
GGTTTACACAGAGGAGCCAGTCAATGAGAGCAACGACACCGAGATTTATTCGCGTACATCGACCGATGATGGCGCGACCTGGACCGCGCCGGTGCGGGTAAATGACGATCCGCTGGGACCGATCCGCAGCCAGTTTTTGCCCTATATCGTGCTCGATCGCACCACGGGCGTGGTAGCAGTGGGCTTTCACGATTGCCGCAATGATGACGGCGTGAACGGGACGAACATGATTCCTAACGACGATGCAGAATACTACGGCACCTTCAGCACCGACGGTGGCGCGACTTGGGCGCCGAATATGCGCTTGAGCGGTGGGTTCTCCAACGCGACGGCATCAGGCAACGGCATTGATTATGGTGACTATGTTGGTCTGGACGCGTACGGGGGCAAGCTCTACGTGATGTGGGCAGACAACGCGAACTGCGATGGCACGAACCCGAATGGCACTCTGCATCAATTTGACCTGTACATGAGCACGATCGTGTTCGGAGGAGGCACCCCGACGCCAACACCAACTGCAACGGCTACTCCTACCGCGACAGCCGCAGCCACATTCACGCCTACACCGACCACAACGGCTACAGCGACAGCTACTGCCACATTCACACCTACACCGACGGCAACGGCTACACCGACAGCCACCGCCACATTCACACCTACACCGACCGCAACGGCTACAGCGACAGCTACCGCCACATTCACGCCCACACCGACTCCAACGCCTACAGCTAATCCAAGAGCTACGCCAACACCGAGGCCTCACCCATCGCCGCCGCCTCGCCCGTAAGGGTAAAGCCCAGGAC
>DATASP010000058.1:0-5127 GCA_036269155.1 Candidatus Udaeobacter sp. | reverse complement strand
CAGTTGGTGCATCGCGACAAGGCTGGAATCAGTCCGTTTGATTCAGCAGTGCAAGGCGGCGACGCCGTCTGGGAAGGACTGCGTCTTTACAAGGGGCGCATTTTCAAGCTCGATGAACATCTCGACCGGTTGGAGCGTTCTGCGCGGGCGCTTTCGTTCGCTGAGATTCCACCGCGCGAAAAAATCATCGAGGAGATCAAACGCACCCTTGCGGCAAACAAGATGCGCGACGCGGTCCACATTCGCTTGACCGTTACGCGCGGTGTGAAAATCACCTCGGGAATGGATCCGCGGTTAAACCAAAGCGGCCCAACGCTAATCGTGCTAACCGAGCACAAGGCACCGGTTTACGACAAGACCGGCCTGGCTCTGATCACAAGTAAGATCCGGCGCCCGCCGCCGGAAGTTTTGGATGCGCGAATTCATCACGCGAACCTGCTGAATTCGATCCTGGCAAAAATCGAAGCAAACAACGCCGGCGCTGACGATGCGCTTATGCTCGACACCCGCGGTTTCGTCGCGGAAACGAACGCGACTCATATCTTCATTGTGCGCGACTCCGATACATCGCGAGCAAGCGGCGATCTTGCGACCAGCCGCGTTGTTGCGTGCCCTGAAGGAATTACCCGCGCGACGGTGATTGAGATTTGTGCTGCCGAGAAAATTCGCTGCGTTGAGACCGACTTGTCCATGATCGATGTTTACGGGGCCAACGAAATGTTCTGCACAGGCACAATGGGCGAATTGGCCGCAGTCACGAAAATCGACAATCGCCAGATTGGCGATGGCACAGTCGGCCCGATGACGAAACGTCTCAGCAATCTCTATGCCCAGCGTACCGCGAGCGAAGGCGTGCAAGTTGTCTAGGTGAGGCAAAAAAACGTCGAACGCTCAATGTCCAATCCAGATAAAGTTGGGCGTGGCATGTTCGGCGTTGGGCGTTGGATGTTGAGACGCCTATTCTTTCCAAGTTTTCTTCTTAAACGAAACTCGCCCGGATCCTTGCTCGAACGCTTCGAAGTGCTCCGGATTTTGTCGATAATATTTTTGGTGATACGCCTCGGCAGGATAGAACTTCATGGCCGGGAAAATTTCAGTGACGATTGGTTTCTCAAATTTGCCGGAGTGCGCCAGCTTCTCTTTTGAAGCCTCGGCGATTTTCTTCTCCTCCGCGTTGCCATAGAAAATCGCGGCGCGATAACTCGGGCCGACATCGGTGAACTGCCCGTCAGCCTGCGTCGGATCAATTTGTCGCCAGTAAATATCCAGCAGTTGGTCGTAGGAAATCTTTGCCGGGTCGTATGTGACTTCGATTGATTCGCGGTAATTCGTTTTTTCGGATGTGACGAGTTGATAAGTCGGATTTGGTTCTGTTCCACCGCAATAGCCCACCATGGTTTTGATCACGCCTTTTGCTTTGTCGAAGGCTGGCTGGATGCACCAAAAACAGCCGCCAGCAAAGACCGCAGTCTTTGTCGCCGCCGGAGAGGAATTGTGCGGATCATCAGCAATGACCCGCGTCGCGCTAAGCACTGCGTAACCGATCAAAAGAACAAAAAGTCGTTTCATGTTGTGAATCTTAGACATCCTTGCATTCGGCGCGTTGTGAATAACTCATCTCTTTTTTTCTTGCCACCAGCAGACGCGATGCTCATAAAGCGGATCGGGCTGACCGAAGACGAGATTCAAAAAGACCAAATTTTTCTCCTCAGCGTGCCTGCGGGTGAGGATAGCTTAGCTCACCGCAGGCACGTCTGTTCTCGACTGATCCCGCAGTCGCGTGTTTCGCTCACACAGCAGCTCGATCTGGAAAAGATCTTTGGACGCAAAGCGCCGTTGCATGTCGATCTTGGGTGCGGCGACGGTTCGTTTCTTTGTGCGCTGGCGGAGCGCGCGCCCGACAAAAACTTTCTCGGGATCGAACGATTACTCGGTCGAATCCGAAGCTCTGCGCGGAAGGCTGCCAGTCTCGGCAACGTTCGGCTACTGCAGATGGAGAGTTCCTATGCAGTACGTTATCTGCTACCGGCTGAATCCGTGGAAACATTCTATCTCTTGTTTCCGGATCCATGGCCAAAACGGCGTCATCATCGTCGCCGAATTGTAACGCAAGATTTTCTAACCTGCGTTCATGCCGCGCTTCAAGAAAGCGGTGTGATTTACATCGCAACCGATCACCTTGATTACTTTGGAAAAATTAAAGAGATCGCGCGGTCAACTTCGGGCTTTGCAACGGTAAAACGTGATGTCGAACTGCCGCCGAGCGGATTTGAGCTGATTTTTCGCCAGAAAGGCGCGTCGATTCACTGGTTGGCGCTGCGAAAAATTTCGCCCGTGACATAACTTTGCGCTTCCCAAGTATTAGAATGGAAGCGCAGCGTCACCGCGCCGGTCTCGTCCTGGCGGAAAAGTCTAATGCCGCGCTTCTGCAATTCTTCTGCCCAGGTGTCGCTGATTCGTTCGTGATCGGGAAAATCGCGCGAACTCGCGATGACCAGCCGCGGAGACGCAGCATCGAGAAAGGCTGCGGAGCCGGATTCTCCGGAATGGTGCTGGCCTTTAACAACAATGTCGCTGCGAAGATCCAAATGACGAGCCAACAATGCCTGTTCGGTTTTGATGCCAGCATCCGACATGAACAAGATGGACGCTGCCGGCCCGACCAACACACGAATGACATACGCTTGATCATCGGCGACCGGCGAGCTGAAGATACGCGGAGGGAACAGGACGTGCGCAGTGACTTCGCGCGACAGACGGAAACTGTCTCCCGCAGCCAAAGCGGCCGGTTTGATTTCGCGTTCTTGAAAGAGACGTTGCAATCGCCGGTGGATAGTTGAGCGATCCGGCGTGGGATTATCCAGCACGCGGATTCGGGGAAAATCGTCCAGCAATTGTGCCGTCCCACCCAGGTGAAGCGCATCGCCATGCGTGAGCAGTAAACCTGAAAGCCGGTTTACACCTGCCCAGTGCAAATACTCGCGAACCACACGTTCGTAGCCCCGGTCATTCCCGCAGTCGAACAACCAATTCGCCCCTTCCGTTTGCAAGTGAACGGTTGCTCCCGCGCCGAGATCCAACACGGTAATCTTTGCGACCAGCTTTTCGGGCCAATGCGGCTGTTCGACGTAAAAATGGCCGCCAGGAATTTGCGCGAACAGATGGACGACGCCGATCACCAGTGTGGCCAGCGCCCAGTTGGCGTTATTAAAAATAACAGTAAGCCACGGCAGCAGAGGCGCTGACACCAGCGAAAGGAGCGCAATGGCGATAACGAAGAATGCCATGGGAACAACGACGAGGTTCGCGAACAATGAAATCGGTGTAACCAGATGGAAATACCACAGAATCAGTGGCAGTGAGCCTGCCCAGGCTGCAAGAGAAACGCTGCTTCCATCACAGAGCCAGTCAAAGCCTGCGTGCATCCAACGTCGCGGCCCGCGGACGAGAGAGCGCGGCAAAAAAGGATCGGGTGCGCTCCAATGTTGTAAGAACGTCGAGAGCGGCTCCGCCAGCAATATAATGGCGCCGACGACGGCAAAAGAGAGTTGAAAGCCTGTCGAAAAGAGTTCGTTTGTGTCCCAGCAAAGAAGAAAGAATGCCGCCGCTGCGAGGCTGTTAAAAACGAAAGCTTTTCGGTCGAAAAAGAAACCGCCAAGTAAAATCGAGCTCATTACCGCCGCCCGAACGCTCGAGATATGTAGTCCCGTCACCGCAGCGTAAAATAGGAGCAGCGGAATGATGAGCGCTGCCGCTGACTTGCGCGAAAGCCGCGCGACCGTCGCCAGCATCCACAATAGGGTAGCGACAATTCCCACGTGCAGACCAGCCACGGCGAAAAGGTGAAGAGTACCGGTCTGTTGAAACGGTTCCTCAATGTCCTCTGGTGTCTGACGCCTTAGACCAAGCACGATCCCGCTGAGAAAATTCTGTGCCTCAGGCGCGCCCTCCAGTCCCCGGCAAAGTGTGTTCTGCATCCAAGTGCGCGACTTCTGCGCTGCGCGCATGATCGGGTTGCCACCGCCGTGTCGAATCAGCGTGCCATTTTCCGGATAGCGAACGAAGAGCATCCGACGAACGTCGCGGCGCGCGAGATAAGAACGCATATCGAATTCGCCGGGATTTCGCGGCGGCGGTATCGGCTCGGCAGTTCCAGAAAGCTCTAGTTCGTCCCCAAATTCCGGCGCGCCTTTCCAACGGACCTGCCAGACCGCATGCGCCGATTGTTTCCTGCCTTCGAGTTCGACTGATTTAAGCTTGAGCAGAAAGGTCGCGAATCCGCTGGGCGCGATTTTTGGCTCAGTAATCACGGTCCCGGTTGCTGTGACGACTCGTGGCCGATTGCCCAGTTGGTCAGCTAGCTGCTGACCTTCCGTGCTGCTGTTCTGGAAACTGTGCAACAGGAAAAAACCAGCTCCGACAATGGCGTATGTCGCGAGCAGTCTTGGCCAGCGCGCTACACTGAGAATGCAGAGAGCGAGGATTATTACCGCTGCTGTGACGGCGACCAATGAAAGCGGAATGATTTCCGCTGCGATAATTCCCGTCGCGGCCATGAGCGCCAGACCGACGAATGGCTGGCGCGGCGCACTGAGCAATTTCATCGACTGGCGTTTTCGCTCATTCAGTCTTTACAAGGCAAGCAGCAATGCCGAGCTACAATCCCCAACACGTTAAAGATGGAGGAAACGCTCAACACTGAACTCTCAACGCTCAACGTCCAGTTCAGTTGGTTAAGCGTTGGGCGTTGGAAGTTAAACCCGTTATGAAGATTTGGGACGTGGAATCAGCATTACAGGACGCGTGCTGTGCTTGAGCACGCCTTTGGTCGCGCTGCCGACCAGCAGGTTATACATCGCGCTGTGGCCATGGATGCCCATCACAATCAAGTCGGCGTTAATGGCATCCGCTTGATTCAAAATCTCCTCTGCCACAGCTCCGGTCGGCTGGTTTAACGTGACCTTAATATCGTCCTGCGCGATCTCTTTTTGCCAGCAAGCCAACTTTGACTTCTCATCTTCATTTTCCACCATTGGATTTGGCATGGGTTCAAAGCCTGCAACGGGCACGCCCGCCATCGGCGCAAGCTCGGGCATTCCCGCGAGACCATAGCCCAGCGTGCCCGGC
>DATASP010000057.1:0-5331 GCA_036269155.1 Candidatus Udaeobacter sp. | reverse complement strand
AGCTATTTGCGTACGCAGACAGCGGCTTACTTTGTGGAGCTCATTGAGATTTGCACCGAGCGCGATCATCGCGAGCCGGAATTGTTTATGTTGTTACGACGGGCGTTTGGTTATCTCGACGTAAACGATCCTACGCCGCGGGCGATCGCGCATTTCGAGACTGAATTGGCGCGCATCGCAGGCGTGCACGATTCGAAAAAACTGAAGGCCGATCCGGCGTTTGCGCTGGGAAATCTATTCGGGCGGCTCCCGCTCTCGCGCACACCACTCTTGAAAACACTCGCCGCCGAGGCGAAAACGAAAAGCGGGTAACAGAAGTGTTAGCATCCAGAGTTTGCGTCTGGGAAGCTCAGTATTTGTTTTTGCAGACTACATGTTCAGAATAAAGCCACCATTTCTATGAAAACACTGATCTACACTGGCACGAATTCTGTACCGCAATTCACGCAGCCTCGGAAGCCCGCGTGGCGCACAGGTTCGCCACGGCGAATCCGTCCTGTGGCGGACAGGATGCCTATGTTCTGTCGGCGGCGCGCCCTTATGCGGGCGCGGTTCGTCCTAATCTTTACAGCTCTTTGCTCCGCTGCGTCGGCGAAGGAGATCTACAAGTTCGATCCGTCAGGTTCGACCATTGGCTTTAGTGTCCATCAATTCCTGGGCACCACCCAGGGCAAATTCACAAGTTTCAGCGGTAAGATCGACGTCGATCGCGAACATCCGGAGAATTCCTCGGTTACCGCGCAGATCGACGTACGCAGCATCGATACGCGGATTAAAAAACGGGACGACCATCTTCGCAGTCCGGAATTCTTTAACGCGGAAAAATTCCCCAAAATCACGTTCAGGAGCCGAAGCGTTAAGCGAACCGGACCGCAAAGCGGCGACATTCTCGGCGATTTCACGATGCATGGCGTGACAAGACCGATCACGCTCCATGTGAAACTAGTCACACCCATCAACGAAACGAACCGAACGCGGTGGGCGGTTACGACCGAACCAATCTCTCGGCGCGACTTCAATTTGATGTTTGCCTCCGGAGCCGAAGCAGTGTCTGGAATCAGCCAAACAGTCGCGATCAACATCGAAATCGAAGCGAAACAGGCGCAATGATATGACCATGTTTGCGCTCACTTGGATCGGTCTGATCTGCTGGTGTGTTTGTTTTTGGTGGATGCATCGGATCTCAGCGCGCCAGGACGCCCTGTTGAAAGAACTGCATGATATTACAACGCGCATCGAGGGGCTCTCCAAGGCCGAACATGACATGATCCGTGATGTGCACCCGAAAGTGCACGAGATTAAAGAGCATGTGGAAAACGTTGCTGAAGCTGTTTCACCTCAAAATTCGGTGGCACAAGATGCATCATCTTGAAAGATGGCGAAGCAAGGATCAGCGTCTTCGTTTGAACCAAGCCTGAGCGCCAATGGAAATTGTTCCCCTGGGAGATTCTGCACTCATCGTGCGCGTGCGGGAGCAATTTGACGATGCTCCCGAGGAAACGCTGAACGAGGTCCTGCAGACGTTTCAGCAGCTGCGAGGAGCTGCCATTCCCGGCATGATCGAACTCGCTCCGGCTTATACGAGCGTCGCCGCTTTTTTCGATCCGGTCGACGTCGTCAAAGCAAGCGGAACAGCAAGCGACATATTCGATTGGCTGGCGGCGCGAATTGGCGCTGCTACAGTTCCCAAGCGCAGAGGGAACCGCCGTTCCGCGCCGCGAACTGTTGAAATTCCAGCCTGCTACGATCCAGACTTCGCGCCCGACCTCGACGAGGTGGCGCGTCATGCACAGATTTCGACAGAGCAAGTTGTAGAGCTCCACAGCGCGGCTGATTATCGAGTGGCCTGCATCGGGTTCGTTCCCGGTTTTCCCTTTATGGCAGGGTTGCCAAAGAAAATAGCCACGCCGCGCCGATCCAACCCCCGCAAAGAAATTCCTCCCGGTGCGGTCGGAATCGGTGGCGCGCAAACGGGAATTTATCCGCTGCGCTCGCCCGGGGGCTGGAATCTGATTGGACGTACGCCGTTGAAACTTTTTGATCCAACAAAGGATCCGCCTGTGCTCTTGCGCGCGGGCGATCGTGTGCGCTTTCGCGCGATCACGCGGGAGGAGTTTGAGTCGTTGAAGCGTTGAGTCCTTGAAGCGTCGAAGTGTCGAAGCGTGAGGTATGGAGATGATTGTAAAGCGAGCCGGCTTTTTTACCTCGGTGCAGGATCTTGGACGCACCGGCTTTCGCGAGTTCGGCGTTTCGACAAGTGGCGCGCTCGATCCGCTTGCACTACGCGTGGCGAATTTGCTCGTGAGTAATGATGAACGCGTGGCAGGGCTGGAGATTACGCTTGGCGGTTTGCAGCTGCGCTTTAATGACGAGCGAATCATTGCCTGGTGCGGTGGCGAATTCGAAGTTGAGATTGGATCACAATCATTGCCAGCCGGGCATGTCGGGCGTTTGCAAGCCGGTGACGAACTGAAGTTCCGGACGCCTCAAATTGGTTGCCGAGCCTGGCTCGCGATTTCCGGCGGTGTGGACATGCCGATTGTTCTGGGCAGTCGCTCTACGGATTTGCGGGCGAATTTTGGTGGATTGGACGGTCGCGCTTTACGTGATGGGGATGTTATCCCGCTTGGTCCTCGGCCGGGATCATCCGCCTCCGCTGAAGCTACGGCGGACAGGCCGATCCCGGCTACAAGAATTTCATCGTGGACCGCGCCGCACGATTGGGTAAGTCCAGCAAAGCCCAACCCCATTTTACGTTTCCTTCGCGGCGCGGATTGGACCCGCTTCAACGCTTTAACGCTTCAACTTTTAACGAGCGAACTACTGACCGCGTCACCCGATTCGGATCGCATGGGTGTGCGGCTGACTGGCCCCGAATTGCCTCGAGCCGACAACGTCGATCTTATCTCGGAAGCAGTTGCTCCCGGTACCGTGCAGGTCCCGCCGAGCGGCCACCCGATTCTGCTTTTGGGGGATTGCCAAACCATCGGCGGCTATCCCAAAATCGCACAGGTGATCACTGTTGATCTTGGTATGGCAGCACAAGTTCGCGCGGGCGATCGCGTGCGTTTCTCAGAAGTGTCGCTTGGTGATGCGCACCAGTTGTTCTTGCAGCGAGAGCGGTCGCTGGAGCGATTTCGTATTGGACTCAGTTTACGCGACCAATGAATCTATCTGTCGACATCAATGCCGATCTTGGCGAAGGCGCCGGATACGATGATGAGCTGTTTGAGCTGATCAGCTCGGCGAATATTGCAACCGGTTTTCACGCCGGCGATTCCGATACGATGCATGTCGCAGTTTGTGCGGCCAGGGAGCACGGCGTCGCGGTCGGAGCACATCCAAGTTTTTTCGATCGCGAAAATTTCGGACGCAAAGAGCTGAAGATGGCTGACCAAGAAGTGTTCGATGCCGTAGCGTATCAGCTCGGGATCCTTCAAGCGATCGCTTCCGCTCTCGATGTGCGACCTAATCACGTAAAACCGCACGGTGCGCTTTACAACATGGCGGTACGCGACGCGAAACTGGCCGATGCGATCGCGCGAGCTATCGAATCCGTCGATTCGAAGTTAATTCTGTTTGCGCCAGACAAAAGCGAGCTTGCCCGCGCGGGCGAGGCACACGGTTTGCAAATCGCGCGCGAAATTTTCGCAGATCGCAATTACTTGAATGACGGATGGCTGGTTCCGCGCACGCGACCTGATGCATTGCTACACGACCCAAAAGAAGCCGCCCAGCGCGTCCTGCGGATGTTGCGCGAAGGCAAAGTGCGCTCCGTCGAAGGCAGCGATGTGAATGTGCGCGGCGAAACGATTTGCGTTCACGGCGATACACCTGGCGCAGTTGAATTCGCGCGAGAATTGCGAACGCGACTCGAAAGCGAAGGCGTCAGAATAAGCGCGCCGCAAAATTCGCGGTAACAAATCGGGTGGACTTATGCAGGACAAAATGGAAACCTTAGTTCGCGATGAGCACAACGATCGAAGCGCTCTATGATGACGGGAAGCTGATCCTACAGCACCCGCTGCCTTTGCCGGGAAAAACGCGTGTTCTTGTAACGGTCGAAACTGATCCTGAGCGTGGCGCTTGGCTGCGGGTTTCAGAAGAAGCTCTTATGCGAGCTTGGGACAATTCGGATGACGATGTCTTCAATGAATTGCTCTCGAAATGACGTCGTCTTACTGCCGATTCCTTTTAGCAATCTAACAAGTCGAAAAGTTCGGCCGGCGATTGTGATTGGCAAGCAACGCTCCGACGTATTTGTCGTGCCGATCTCATCACAACTAGCAAATACAGACTGGCCGCTTGAAGAATGGTCAACGGCAGGCTTAAACGTGGCGTGCGGAGTCAAGGCGCAAGTCGCTACGGTAGACGAGCGGCATATCATTAAGATCATCGGGAGACTACAGAGTCCCGATCTAGACACGTTGAACATGCGGTTGCGAAGCTGGCTCGAGCTCTGACGCGGCAATGAGCGACAAGATCAGCAATCAGCGCGAGAAGACCAGCCTGGTCCGCGCGCTCGGACCAATCGATGCGACGATGATCGTGATCGGCTCGATGATCGGGTCGGGCATCTTTATCACCTCAGCGGAATCATCGAGATTGAGCGGTGCACCGGGGTGGCTCCTGCTAGCGTGGGCTCTTGCGGGTTTGCTTACCATCACCGGCGCGTTGTGTTGTTCCGAGCTAGCGACCATGATGCCGCGCGCAGGCGGCGTTTATGTATTTTTGCGCGAAGCATACGGTCACTCGATCGGGTTTTTGTATGGCTGGACGTTGTTCCTTGTGATTCAAACTGGGACCATCGCTGCGGTGGCGATTGCGTTCGCAAAATTTCTCGGCGTCTTTGTCCCATCGGTTTCGCCGGATAATTATCTGGTTCCGCCAATCTCGCTCGGAAGTTACGCGATCAGCTTGTCGCTGGAACAATTGGTCGCGATCGGCTTGATTGCGTTACTGACGTGGACTAACACGCGCGGTCTTGAAGTTGGAAAAATTATTCAGAACACATTCACGTCTGTAAAGACAGCTGCGTTGGCTGCTGTGGTCGTGATTGGTTTGTCATTAGGCTGGAAAACCAATTCTGCCGCGCTGAGCTCGGCTTGGTGGAATTCGTGGGCCAACGGCTGGAGCCCGCAGGTTGCCCAGCCCGGTTTCGCAATCGTCGGCGGGCTCGCTCTGGTGCTACTGTTTGGAAGATCGATGGTGGGCCCGCTTTTCGCGCAGACCGCCTGGACAAATGTGACGTTTGTAGGCAGCGAAGTGCGCGACCCGGGAAAGAATCTCGTACGCGCACTGGTGGGAGGCTGCAGCGTCGTTGTCGTCCTT
>DATASP010000056.1:0-16344 GCA_036269155.1 Candidatus Udaeobacter sp. | reverse complement strand
TATTTTTGATTTAGTTCGTTGCTCTTTAGGATCTGCGCGAGAATTCCTCTCACCGAAAAATCGTCGGTGTTGACGATCGTGTAGGCGGTCCCAACAGCGGCGGCATGATGCGCGTCGCTGGCCGCAGTCATGGGCAAACCGCGAATCTGCGCATACTTGAAAGCGTAGCGATTGTAGCGGCGCAGCGTAGTCGCTGCGTTGAAAACCTCAATCGCATCTACTGGCAGCGTTTCCAGAGTAGAGAAACGGATTCCGGCACGAAACAAATCGTATGGATGTGGAGGAATGGCTAGACCGCCGCGTTCATGAATCATATCGCAGACTTCGCGCGCCGGTTTCCCCTTCAGGTAGGGCAGTTCGGCACCGATACAGAGAAGATGGCCATCGGCAGTCGTAACCTCAACTCCGGGAAGTACTAAAAAATCATTTACCGGCAGCCCGTCCAGTCGCATCAAGCCCTTCTGTAGCAGGTAATTCACAGCATCGCAGGTATTGTGGTCGGTAATAGCAATGCCGTTCAAACCTTTGGCGCGCGCGGCCGCAATCAAATCTTCCGGACTGGAAATACCGTCTCCGGAAAAAAAAGAGTGCGAGTGCAGGTCGATATTAAACGGCATGGTGAAAGGCTAAGGCATTGCTTTTCCAGTGGCTACACGAGCTCTTCAACAAGAATGCCTGCTTCGGCTTGGGGGTCCTTCTGAACGCGATTGAATTGGTGATCGTATAAGCGGCGATAATAACCAGATTTTTCCAGTAGCTCGGCGTGCGTGCCAATCTCCTTGATGCGGCCAGAATCCATCACAATGATTTGGTCCGCGGATAAGACCGTGGATAGCCGGTGGGCGATAGCGATCACCGTGCGGCCAGTCGCTAGTTTTGCGAGGGCTTTTTGAATTTGTTGTTCCGATTCGGAATCGAGCGATGAAGTCGCTTCATCGAGTAAAAGAATTGGCGCGTTCTTCAGGATGGCGCGAGCGATCGCGAGGCGTTGCTGTTGGCCGCCAGAAAGAAGACATCCTTTGTCGCCGATTATTGTTTCGTAGCCTTTCGGCTGCGCTGTGATGAAGTCATGTGCATAGGCAGCTCGCGCGGCTTCGTAAATCTCCTCGGGCGCGGCGTCCAGCCGGCCAAACTGAATGTTGTTAAGAATAGTATCGTGAAACAGAAACGTCTCCTGGGTCACAAGGCCGATCTGATCGCGTACCGATTTTTGCGTGACGGACCGCAGATCATGGCCATCGATCTTCACACTTCCAGACGTTGGATCGTATAAGCGCAGGATCAGCGAGAGGATCGTGCTTTTGCCCGCGCCGCTCGCACCGACCAGGGCATGCGTCTTTCCAGGCTGAATGCGCAGAGTCAGATTGCTAACCGCATCTGTGACTGTATTCGCATAACGAAACGAGACATTGTCAAAATCGATGCGACCTGTTGCAGACGTCAGCTGAGTGGCATCTGGCGCATCCTGCACGGTGGGCTTTGAATCGAGCAGCGAGAAAATCGCCGTCGTCGCAGTGATCGAATTCTGCATCACGATTTGAATTTTACTAAGCGTCTTGATTGGATCGTAGAGAATGAAAATTCCCGTGATCAGTCCGAAAAATCGACCCACGCTCAAGTTCTCAGCGTAAACATAAAGCAACGCCAGGCCTATTCCGACAGCAGCAATGGTTTCTACCAGCGGGCCGGTGATTTCCGTCGCCCGGATGATGCGCATCATTTGCGAGAACTGCAGTTGATTGCTCCGTTTGAATGCCTTTTCCTGGTGCGCCTCACGCGCAAAGGATTTGATCACTCGAATGCCGGCGAATGTCTCCTGCATCGTTACGACCATTTCGCCCATGCCTTCAAACTGGCCGCGCAGCGCGTTTCGCGCCCGACTTCCGTAGATGCGAAGCGGCACCAAACAAGTTGGAAAAAGAACCAGTGTGACCAGAGTAAATTTCCAGTCCATCAGAAGCAGAACGCTGATTGCGCCTATAATCGCGACTGGTTGCTTGAAAAGGTCGGCGCTAACAGCAGTCAAAGCCATTTGCACGACGCGCGTCTCGTTGGTGATGCGCGAGATTAGAAAGCCTGACCGCATCTTATTAAAGAAATCCATCGAGAGCCCTATCATTTTGTTGAAAAGCTGCCCCCGGATGTCCGTAACTACTTTGTTGCTGACCCACTGCATGCAATAGGTATTTCCGTAGGAGCAGAGGCTGCGCAGTGTCATGATCGCCGGAATGGCAAGACAGATCAGAACAATGGAGTTGATCTTAGGTCCAGTATTCAAGACGGAGAGATTCGAGCGGAATGCCGCAGCGCTCGGATTAGGAGCGGCTCCGTGGAAAGTCATGTTCGCCACACGACCAACCGCTAGTGGGAAAAGCGAAGTGACTCCACCGTACGCGAAACCCAGCAGGAGGCCGAGAATAAAACGGCCCTTATACGGCTTAACATAACTGTAGAGCCGCCGGTACGGCCCGGAGGCCGCGCGTAACGTTTGCCAAAGTGATTGCTTTTTCTTAGCCGCTTTTGCGCCGCTCATGAAGTTCGGGCCGTCGCATGACGCGACAACAGCAAATCCATAGCACTAACTACCGCTTCCGTCGAGACTTGACGCATTGGAAGCCGCGGCTGAACCGGCGAAAACTCAGTGACCGGCTCGATTGATTTTCCCTGGAGGATAAGCGCTGGACTCTCTCTCGGCCGCCAATGAAACGGGTTGGTTGGCCCGAACAAGATCACTTGCGGCGTACGCATTGCAGCCGCGAGATGCATCGGGGCGGAATCCACTGTCACAAGTAGCCGCGCCTGCCCGATCAATGCGGCCAGGGTAAGCAAATCTGTCTTTCCAGAGAGATCGATGATTTTTCTCTGCGTGTTGCTCTTGATTGCTGTGACGTGCACTTGCTCGTCACGAGATGGTCCACTCGTCAGAAGAAGATCCACGCTGTCACTTCGGCCGAAGCAGTCAATTATTTCTGCCCAGCGTCGCGGCTCCCAGAGTTTCTCCTGTCGGGCCGAGCCCGGATGTAAGATGATGTAGGGCTTCCTAACCTTCCATTTGCGTCGAAGCACGTCGGCTTTTTCGTAGGCAGTTTGTGGCAGATCCAGATCTGGCGCCGTTGAATTATCGTGTGCGCCGAGTGGCTTAACTAAAGCGAGATTGTAGTCGATTGTGTGCATGTCCCGCGTACGAACGTTAACAAAATCTGTGTAAGCGCGGGCGCGCGCCTTTGACTGTTCGCGCACTCGGTAAGAAACCACGCGTCTTGGTGCGCGAGATAAAACCGCCAGGGACGCGGAGCGATCGTTCCGTGTAAAGTCGATGCAGTAATCAAATCCCCTCGCTGCAACGGAGAAAAACAACGCCAGGTCGCGGACATTGCGCCGCGCGATCAAAATGCGATCGACGTTTGAGAGGGCTGGCAGAAGGTCGGCACATTCGTTCGAAACAACCAGGGTGAGTTGTGCTTCTGGGAAGCTTTCACGCAAAGCTGCGATGGCAGGAGTAGTCAAAATCAGGTCGCCGATTCGCTTGAGTTGCAGGAGAAGAATTTTCACAGGCTTCTAACTGTAGCGGCGCTATGTGAGCGCCGGGAAGGCTCGGCAGTTACAGACCGCCGCCACAGTGAAATCATCGCACCATTCGCATCCCGGTTTCGTAAGCGTCCAGTAATCGTGTTCGAAAATGGTCCCAGGTGAAATTCTCAACCACGCGACGTCTCGCTGCCGTTCCCATTTGTTCAATGATTTCCGGATGCCCATACAAATGCTCAAGGGCTGCTGCAATCGCGTTCACATCTCCCGGCTTCACAAGGATTCCTTCGATGTCACTGCGCACCACATCGCCTGCCTCGCACGTCGTGATTTGAGGTAACGCGCACGCCGCCGCCTCATATGTAACCTTGGCGCTCCCCTCCCATTGCGACGGAAAAACGTGAACCGTGCCCTGGCTGAGATAATTCTCCGGATCCCGCACAAACCCCACGACACGGATGTTATCACGCCAGAATTCCTTCAGATACGGCTTCGCCTCCTCGTGCACAAAACCAACGAGCCACAGCTCGGCATTAGTCAGATTCAGACGGTGCCATGCCTCCAGCACATGTTGAATTCCCTTGCGCCTAATCAATGCACCGGCAAAAACTGCGCGAAAAGTTTCTGGCCGTCTTCCGGGCTTGAAGCGTTCGACATCCACCCCTCTGGGCAAATAGAAAAGCTTTTCCTCTGGAAATCCCCGGACACGAAAGGTGTGAGCTGCCTTCTCGGATAAAACGAGCAGGATATCAGCAAGATCGTACTCTTGTATGAAACGCCTTCTTTGAAGCAACAATCTGTTTTTCCACCTCTGAAAGCTCGAAGTGTTCGCTGTGGGTTCGGCAATTTTTGGCCGCCCCACTTTCTCTTTGCCGCCGTCACGATGCCAGGTTGGTATCTCAAGGACCGAGGGGATGCGACGTCGTTTTGCTACCTTCAGGGAGCGCAAACAGTCCCCCGACCAACTATGAAACAGATCGTAGCGCCCGGTCTCCAGATGCCGGGACGTGATCCAGTCCAGGTATTTTTTCTTCGCGCCGTAGTAATACGGCCGATCGAGAAACGAAATGAGACGAACTGGATGCCAGCGTAGAGAACGGATCAGGGAAGTGGGAATTTCCTTCTGCCGGTTATCGTAAGCGATTGCTTTGCCAAGGAACCCGCCGCGGTACGACGCGCGCAGGGTCTCAAATGCATCGGTATCCAGGCCGGAGCCGCCGATTCGGGCGAAAATCGAATAAAGCAGGTGCCTTGGCAGGCTGCGCTCCACAGGTGCGACGGGCCGCGACAGTGCAGGAGCGTTTAAAGTTTCACCCGGCATCGGGTTAGAACTATTCTGGCGAACGTGCAGCAAGTAAAGTGTCCTTCTCCGGTCGGAACAGAACACGTTTGTCTAGTCCGCTAAACATGAAGGAAAGACTCAGGATCGCCCTTGCCCGGCGCGGCTATTCTCCGAGCGGTGGTGCCGAAGGATATCTAAAACGACTCGCGCGTGGAGTGACCGAAGCCGGACACGACGTGCAACTTATTGCTACGAATGCATGGCCGGAGGATCAATGGCAATTTGGATCGGTCAACCGGCTGCACGCAGAATCAGTCCTGGGGTTTGCGGACGAGCTGGAAGAAATCCGGCCGCAGCTCCATTACGATGCCTTGTTCAGCCTTGAACGCGTCTGGAGTTGCGACGTATATCGTGCCGGCGACGGGATCCATCGCGCCTGGCTGGCGCGGAGAAGGAACTTCGAGCTTCCTCTGAAGCAATTTGTTCGCGCACTTAACCGGAAGCATGGCGATCTGTTGCAGCTGGAGGAATCGCTGCTTGCGGATCGCAGGGCCACCCGCGTGATCGTCGCTTCACAAATGGTGAAGAATGAGATCGTCGATTTTTATGCCTATCCCGCGGGCAACATCGACATCATTCGCAATGGCGTTCCACTGGACAAATTCCGGTTCGATCCGGAAGTTCGCCAAAAAGCGCGTGAGGATTTGAAATTGAAACCAGATCAAATTGCACTCCTATTTGCAGGCTCCGGCTGGGAGCGCAAGGGGTTGCTTTTTGCGATCCAAGCCATGGCGCTCTGCAAGAACAAAAAACTGCGTCTGCTCGTTGCCGGCCGCGGAAATGAAACGCTCTACAAAACGGCGCGGCTGCACTTTTGGCGCGAAGAACCGGTGCGGTTTCTCGGCGAAGTTGCTGAGGTTGCGCGTCTTTACGCGGCTGCCGACATCTTCATTTTACCGACAATTTATGATCCATTTTCCAATGCGTGTTTGGAAGCGCTCGCCTGCGGATTGCCGGTAATCACAACGCGGGCCAACGGCTTTAGCGAAATCATCGAAGATGGCGTCCACGGATCAATTGTCGATCACGCAGGCAATCTGGTTGGTTTGCGGAACGCAATTCGGTTCTGGTCCGATCCATCGCACCGCGCAGCAGTTCGTTCGGAGAACATCAAGCGTGCGTCACAGTTCGACATTTCAAGGAACGTTGAGCAAACCCTCAAGGTTTTGACGGGCGTCGCGCTGTAGCGTCCCCCGTCTCGCGTTTGGAGCCGACTCGCCCTCGAGCCGAACGGCCTGGGCAGGCCGTCTCCATGACATTGCTACCCAGCCAGCGCAGTATCCGCGTCTGGAAAAATCTGAAATACCTGATCGAGCCGCGAGATTTCGAAAATCGAGCGCACGGTTTCCTGCAATCCCGCGAGCAGAAACTTGCCTCCGTAGCCTTCCACTTTCTGCATCGCTCCAATCAACGCCGCCAAACCAGCGCTGTCGATATAACTCACGCCTGAAAGATCGACCACCAAACGTTGCGGTTTTTTCTCGATCATGCTGTTGAGTAACGCCGTAACAGAAGGAGAAACGTGCAGATCGATTTCGCCTTTGAGCGGCAGGACATTGGAACGCTCTCGTTCTGGCGCCGGGTCAGCAGCGGAAGCATTTTTGTTCATTCATCCTCCAATCGTCAACGGATCACCATCCGAGCGTATCGATAATGGTTTCCACATCTGAGAGATCATCAATCAGGAAATCCGGCTGATATCTTGCGAGGTCATCACGCGTCCACCTGCCGGTCGCCACCGCGACGGTGCGCGCGCCAAGTGCCTTACCGCAGGCAATATCGCGTGGAGTATCGCCAATGACGTCGATCTCGGATGCGGCGAATTCCCGCCGATGCTTCTCTTTTGCACGGGCGCGAGCGAAGCGCCCGAGCTCGTTGCGGTCATGATGATCATCGGCAAAAGCGCCAAATTCAAAAAAGTGCCAGACGCCATAATGCTCAAGTTTGAGCCGCGCTCCGCGGGAAACATTTCCTGTGAGAAGCGCGAGCACCACATGCGGCCGTGACTTTAGCTTTTCGAGCAACTTGAGTACTCCGGGAAGCAGTTTGCCTTTCCGGCGCGGTAGTTCCCGCGAAAGAAAATGCACGTAGCTATCAAGGAACGCGCTCACGTTCTCATTGGTCGCAGGAATTTCATGTTTATTCAGGATGCTGACAACAATTCCGGAATCCGTCATGCCAGCAATCTCGATATCGTGCAGATCATCATCGATGCCGAAACGCTCTTTGAAGGCGCATTTGAGTGCTCGAACGCCCGCCCCACCCGAATGGATCAATGTGCCGTCGATATCAAAAAGGAGGAGGCGCTTCGCGATTGCGGATTGTCGGCCGCGCGTTGGAGATTGGGCTTGCATTTCTCTAGCGGCGCTATGCCTGCCAGACCGTTGTAAAGTGATCTGATTTTGCGGGCTCCGCATTTTCAAAATCGACAGTTTGGACCCGGAACGTGCTGGGGTAAAGACCGCCGCTACAAATTACAAAGCCGGAGCGTGCATCATCACCACCGCAATCATGCTTCCGAGAAAGACGACCAGCACAATTGCCAGGCCGATAAAAATTCCATTGCGAACCTTGTCGGGCTCCTCTGTTTGATCCCGGACCCGCGACACGTTGCTAAACCCGGTGGACGCTCCGTTTACGTCAGCATTTGTAGCTTCTGAAATAGGGACCTTTGCCATACCAAGTATCGTTTTGAGCGAACTCGACATATGTCCCCTTGTCAATATTTACAGGTTCCTCGACCCGCCCGGAATGACAATAGCCTCGCCGATTGACCCGATAGCGGCGCACTCGCATAGTGCCGCTTCTCATGTCGATTGAGTTCACGCGCAACTTCTGCATCATCGCACACATCGATCACGGCAAAACGACGTTGTCGGATCGGTTGCTTGAGAGAACGGGCACGATCCACGAGCGCGAAAAGCAGGATCAGCTCCTTGATTCAATGGACTTGGAACGTGAGCGAGGGATCACGATTAAAGCGCATCCGGTGGCGATGCGTTACACGAGCAAATCCGGTCAAAGTTATCGGCTGAACCTGCTCGACACCCCGGGGCATGTCGATTTCGCCTATGAAGTTTCTCGAAGCCTCGCCGCATGCGAAGGCGCCCTATTGGTGGTGGACGCGGCTCAAGGAGTGGAAGCGCAAACCGTGGCGAACGTTCACCTGGCTCACAAACAGGGGCTCACAATTATTCCCATTATCAACAAGATCGATCTGCCGAATGCCGACGTGGCCTCAGTGAAGCGCCAGTTGGAAGAAATTCTTGCCATCCCTGCGGAGGAAGCGATTGAGGCGAGTGCGAAGATGGGCACTGGCATCGACGAAATTCTCGAGGCCATCGTGACGCGAATTCCAGCGCCACAACGCCCGCCAGACCAAACGCTGCGCGCGCTCATTTTTGATTCGGTTTTTGATGTTTATCGCGGCGTGGTCGGCTATGTGCGTGTCGTTTCCGGAACAATGGAAGCGAATCACGCGATCACCTTAATGAGCAACAACGCGCGCTATGAGATCAAGGAGGTAGGCGTATTTACGCCGAAGATGTTTCCACAGGAAAAGCTGAATCCGGGGGACGTCGGTTATTTCATCGCAAACATCAAATCAACCGCGGACATAAAAATCGGCGACACCATCTCCGACCAGCGCCATCCCGCGCGCGAGCCGCTTCCCGGTTTTCAGGAAATTCATCCCATGGTCTTCAGCGGCATCTATCCGATTAACACCGGTGACTTCGAACATTTGAAGACGGCAATCGGAAAGCTACGCCTGAATGACGCCGCGTTTGTGTACCAACCGGAAAGCTCCGTCGCGCTGGGCTTTGGATTTCGTTGCGGCTTCCTCGGGCTGCTTCACATGGAGATCATCCAGGAACGGCTACGGCGCGAATACAACATGGACATCATCGCCACTAGTCCCAGCGTGGTGTATGAAGTGCTGACCACACGCGAAGAAAAATTCTTGATCGATAACCCCGCTCACCTGCCCAACCCAAGCATCATCCGCGAGATCCGGGAACCGATTGTTAAGGCATACGTTCTCTGTCCAAATGAAAACATTGGTGACATACTGCAATTGATTCTGGAGAAACGCGGCCAGATGGACCGCACCGAGTCGCTCGATACGCGGCGGGTGATGTTGCATTGCGAATTGCCGCTCAACGAAATTCTCGTCGATTTTAACGACAAGATTAAAAGCATCACACGCGGTTATGGTTCGATGGATTACGAGCATGCGGGATATCGGGCCGCGAAGTTGGTGAAACTGGACCTGCTCGTAAACGGCGAACCAGTGGATGCTTTTTCGACAATCGTACACAAAGACCGCGCCGAGGCGCGCGGACGCCAGCTTGCAGCCAAATTGAAGGAAGTGATCCCGCGGCAGCTTTACCAGGTCGCGATTCAGGCGGCCATTGGCGGGAAAATTATTGCGCGCGAGAGTGTTTCGGCGTTGCGGAAAAATGTGACCGCGAAATGCTACGGCGGCGATATCACTCGGAAACGAAAATTATTGGAGAAACAAAAAGAAGGAAAAAAACGAATGAAAAGTATCGGGAAAATCAACATTCCTCAGGAAGCGTTCATTGAGGTACTAAAGGCTCAGTGACTCTTGCGATGAGACATTCCTCGACTGCGCTTTGCTCCGTTCGGAATGACAATGGGCTGCGGATTCGATCATTCGTGGTTCGTTATTGTTTCGTCATTCGACATTCGAGCTTCGTCATTTTTTGAATCATGTTCACATCGCGTCACGTTAAACACAGCAGATTGCTCCTGCGGCATGCTCGGAAGTACCTGCGCTACAAGGATGACCGACTCAGTACGTCGGACCGCGAAGAGATCTTCGCCGGTATGAAGAGCCTCCGAGAAGCGTTACGTGATAAAGACCGCGAGAGAATTCATAGCGCGGCCGATACACTTGACAAGACGCTGCACAGGTTGACGCCTGTGACCTGGGAATCGCATTGGCGGGAGAATTGCGAGGTGATTTTGGTGGCAATTGTTGTGGCGGTAGGCATTCGCTCCTATTTCTTGCAGCCATTTAAAATTCCCACCGGCTCGATGCAACCGACGTTAAATGGAATTATCGGTCACCCCAGCAGCGAGCCGCCTCCAAATATTCTGCGACAGATCGGCGACTTCATTGCGCTGGGTCGCAATTACATCAACGTGGTCTCGCGCGAGGATGACCAGGTTTCTGAAATTGTGCCAAAAAAGATCCTCTTCTTCTTTACCTTTTCGCGACTGATCTGCCAACGGCAGAACTTTCTGGTGTATGCGTCGCCGGACACGCTCAGTCATGATTTTAACGTTTTTCCGGGTCGCGTTTATCACCGCGGTGAAATCATTGCCAGGGGCGCAATTGACACAGGGGATCAGGTTTTCGTGGACAAGTTTAGCTATAACTTTGTTAAGCCTCATCGCGGCGACGTTTTCGTTTTCCGCACCGACAATATCCCGGCAATCCGCCCGGACCCGGAGACGGGGCCGCCCTTTTATATTAAACGGCTGGCTGGATTACCTGGCGATACTCTGCGGATCGACTCCCCGTTTCTTTATGTGAATGGCAAGAAGGCTGAAGGTTTCGGGTTCGAGCGCGTCATGTCAGCGAAACCTCCTTACCGCGGTTATGCTCCTGGCAAAGAACATCTGTCGCAGCCAGCTGGAACGTACACGGTGCCGAAGGATGGCTATTTTGCCTTGGGCGACAACAGCTATAATAGCTTCGACGGCCGTTACTGGGGACCCGTTCCTCGGCAAAACCTGGTCGGGCGCGGCTTGTTGGTCTATTGGCCGTTTTACCCACACTGGGGTTTAATTCGCTAGGACCAATTCAAAAGGTAAGGACAAACCGCCGGGACATCTGCTTGTGCTCGACGTGGGGGAGGGTCGCGCGCTATCAAAACATTGATGGCTGATATGTGGCAAAACGTACCGCCCTTCTACCCGCTATTGGGACTCTTGGGCGGTTACACGCTGGTGATGTTTTTCAATCCAGTGCGGCGCGCCTTGGCCGATGGTTTTCGTTGTATCGGCCGCTACAAGCGCATCTGGATCACGTTTGCCCTGCTGGGATTTGGCTATTTCGTTTTTCAGTTCGTCACGTTCACGCCCGTTCGAAACTGGTCTGATCTGGATCTCGCCCAGATTGTTTCGTTACCTCAATGGTATTGGCCGCGATTTGCAGAGATTTGGACGGAAACGCCGTTGCCTGCGCTGGAAGGGGTGGCAGGAATTTTCGACAACGCAACGACCACCTACCCTCTTTCAGTCGTAGCCGCCGTGTTCATGCTCGCCAACTGGCGGGGGCTGCATGGAGCGCTGGTTCGCGCGTTGCGAAAAAGGTACGGTTTCTGGAGTTATATTGTTTATTTAATTCTCTTGCTGAGCGCACTCGCGTCGCTCTTGAAACCGATTGTATTCTGGCGATTACCGGAATGGAGCGGCCTGGTCCCGGCTGCCGGCCTCCTGCGCATCTCGGCCACTGTGGATGCGGCGGCATTCATTTTCGAATACCTGCTGGGAGTCTATATCCAAGTGTATCTCATCACTGTGTGTCTGGCCTGGATCAAAGGCGTTAGTTTTGAAGAAGGAGAACTATTCCGCTTCGCCATGCGCCGCTTTAGTTATGTGTTGGAATGGGCGGGCATTGTTGTCGCAGTCAGCACGTTGATTGTCCGGGCACCCCTCGTCCTTGCATACTTCACGAATATTCCCGGCGTCCTCGACTACCTGCCGATTGCGCGGGTGCTGATGAGCGGTTTGATCATTGCCTTTTGCTCGGTCCAAATCTCGCTGGCGCTTCACAATGAAACATTGATCGAAGCGATGCGCGCCCACGCCCAGTTCGTTCGTCAAAATGCAGGCCGCCTCACCTGGTTTTTGATCATTTGCGGCCTGCATTTTTTTGTGATCATGATCTGCGACGCTGTCATGCGGAGCGCAATTGCCGACCGCCTTGGCGCGCTCTTTTTGTGGAAATTCAGTTTTGCTTTTCTTCGCGGAATAGTTACCGGATGGCTTTTGGCTTCGTGGGTCTGCCTATTTCGCCATTGCGAAAACCGCCGCATTAACCAGGAGAAATGGATTCAGTACTAAAAAGCTGGCATGCAAGAGGGCGGATGTGAATGCCGCCACGATCACGCGCCAGAGCAAATCGAATTTGGCACTGGCGTTCATTTCTTTGGGCCGCGAACGCAAACGCGACATCATCATTTTCTACGCATTTTGCCGAGTGATCGATGATATTGCCGATTCCGCGGAGCTAACGCTGGCAGAGAAAGAACTGCGTTTGGCTGAATGGCGCCGGATGCTCCAGGCGCCCGCTCCAGAGGAACCGCTCCTTGCTCAGGACGTGAGACTATTAATTGAGAAATATTCGCTGCCGGTCGGCATGTTCGAGGAAATTATTGCCGGGGTAGAAATGGACTTGAGCATTCGACGCTATGCCACTTTTGAAGAGCTCCGGGGCTATTGCTATCGGGTCGCCAGTGCAGTTGGATTGGTAAGCATCGAGATCTTTGGCTATCGAAATACAGGCTGCAAACAATATGCAATCGAGCTTGGATTGGCGTTACAAATGACCAACATTATTCGCGACGTGGGGAAGGATTTGCAGGATGGCCGCATCTATCTGCCGCAGGAAGACCTGGCGCGATTCAATTATTCCGAAAGAGATCTGCAAGACCAGCAATATAACGAATGTTTTCTCCGCATGATGCAGTTTGAAGCGGCGCGTGCGCGGGAGTTTTTCGCCCGTGCGGCCGCCGCACTCCCTCCTGAAGATCGCAGAGCGATGGCCCCCGCGGAAATTATGGCCTCGATTTATCGCGGTCTGCTTCGTCAAATGGAGCTGGACAAGTTTCGTGTTTTCGAAAAAGAATATCAGTTAAGCAAGCTGGAGAAAGCAGGCCGGATCGCGAAGCAACTTCTCAAATCTTTTTGGAATTTGCCGCCGCGAACATCCGTCTGAGCTGCTAGCTGCGAAAATGTTACGAAGGACAAACTATGAAAAAGACATCTATGAAAATTATCTCGGGATTAGTAGCCGGGCTGTTTGTGCTCGGCACAACTGTTTATGCGCAAGGCACGGACTCGCGAATAGGCAGTATAGCGCGTGAACGGGGCGAACACGCGGCGATTCAAGCTCAGGCGATCTCGAAAGAAGAGGCTCAGAAAAAATATCCGCCGCGGGGCGGCGGTTATCCCGCCGCTCAGCGAGATCCTCATGATCCATCCGGTGTTGTCCAAAGTCCATATCCGCCGCACGAAAGGTATGACTGCTCCAAAGTTGCGCATGGCGGATTGGTTCTGGACACAAAAGTTAACAAAGTCTTTGTAAGACCGTAGTCACCAAAAAAGCCACACTGGGTAGACGGCGGCGACGTGAAGTGTGCGAATTTGCTTCGCAACAACTCTGTACACGTGTGGTTAATCACTTCGTTGGCAAATCTATGAAGACGAATGCTGTTGTAATTGTTTCAGTAATTTCACTGAGTTCTCTCTTTCTAAGTTCCTGTGACACCCCGGTCGGCCAAGGCGCCGCTTGGGGTGCCGCCACCGGCGCAATCATCGGCGGCGCGGCGACTGGTAATGTTCGAGCCGCGTCGATTGGCGCAGCCGCAGGAGCCGCGGCTGGCGCGTTAACCGGTAAGATCATCCAGGAGAATCAAGTTGCGCAGTATGGGCCGCCGCCGTCAGGGGGTTGGCCTTACGCGCGCTGGGCCGGAACGCCGGGCTTTTTTTACAGCCCTTACACGGGCCGCGTTTACGATTTGCGCGGGGTGCCACCCGGTGGCCTTACCCGGGACGTTGATACCGGCCGGCTTTTCCGAAAACCATAGCCGACTGCCAGCGTTAGATCAGCGCGCCTGCGCTTGAAGCGCATCGACGAGCGCCCGCGCTTCGTCTGTCATTTTGAGCAATTCCGGCCACCGGCGTTGATAGTTTTCGCCCGGCAATTTTCGGGTGGCATCGAACCCCATGTGGGAACCGATGTTTTGTTGGCTCGGTGCGTGGTCCAGCGAGTCGCTTGGATTTTTAATAATGGTTGTGTCCCGTCCCGGATCTGTGTTCGCGCACAAGCGGAAAAGCACCTCGCTTGTGTTGTGCACGTCGCAATCTTCATCCACGGCGATGATGTATTTACTAAACATCATTTGGCCCATGCCCCAGAGACCGTGCATCACCTTAAACGCTTGATAAGGATACTGTTTGCGAATGCTGACAAAGACTAGATTGTGAAAGACTCCTTCGGGCGGCAGTGTCATATCCACGAGTTCGGGGAAATTCATTTTGAACATGGGCAGCAAAATCCGCACGCAAGCGTCGCCGATGTAGTAATCCTCCATAGGCGGTTTGCCGACGATTGTTGTTGGATAAATCGCATCCCGACGGTGCGTGATCGCTGTTAAATGGAAAACGGGATAATCTTCGATCGCGGTGTAAAAGCCGGTGTGATCGCCAAACGGTCCCTCAGGCCGCATTTCTCCCGGCTGCACATAACCTTCCAGAACGAAATCGACGTCTGCTGGGACTTCGAGGTCAATGGTTTTACAGCGAACAAGCTCGATTGATTTCTTTCGCAGGAAGCCGGCAAAGAACAGTTCGTCCAATCCGTCCGGCAACGGTGCGGTCGCCGCAAATGTGTAAACAGGGTCGCCACCGAGTGTGACTGCGACCGCCATGCGTTCCCCGCGTTCGTAGTAACGTTTGCCGTGGCGCGCGCCTACCTTATGAAGTTGCCAATGCATTGCCGTCGTGGCCTCGTCATAGACTTGCATCCGGTAAATGCCGATGTTGCGCGCGCCGGTATCAGGGTCGCGCGTGTGCACATTTGCCAGAGTAATGAAACGCCCGCCGTCTTTTGGCCAGCATTTGAGAATCGGAAGATCCCGCAAAGAAAAAGCTTCTCCATTGCCAAGCTTGTGCACGACTTCCTGGCACGGTGCTTCGCGGACAGATTTTGGACGCGCATGCAGCAGATGGATTCCCTGCTTTAACAAGCTCCAGCCTTCACGCAGGTCGGTTGGGGGTTTTGCTTTGAGGATAAGTTGAATCTCCTGTGCGATATCCGCGACGTCTGCGACTTGTAGTGCAAGGGCCATCCGTCGACGCGATCCCATCGTGTTGATTGCAACCGGGAATTCTGATTTTTGTCCTTCGACAATTGGGTGCTCAAACAAAAGAGCTTTTCCGCCGCCGGGCGATTTCATCTCGCGGTCTGCCCACTCAGCGATGAGCAGATCCGTATCCACCGGGATCGCGACGCGTTTCAGCTCGCCCTCTTTTTCAAGTGCGCTGAGGAATTCCCGAAATGAGCGATAAGCCATTGATGAAACGCACCGGAATAGTGACTCCTCCGGCGGCGAAATGCGACAGAATTTTGGTCGACTCTAGTGCGAAGCCAGGTAACGGAAGGCTACAACCCTGCCGTTAGCGAAAGTGACGATCTTGCCTGGGTAAGGGATACTTGGTGGGATGTCCGAATAATAAAATGGATCGTACAAAGGAGCCCCGAGATATGGGTCCCACGGCCCGTAGCCTGGATAATAGGGGTACGTCACGTAGTAAATGTAAGCCCAGGTCTCCGTTCGGCCGGCGCCCATGTTGCCCACAATTTTTCGATCGGGTGAACCCCACGCCAGCCACACGGCCGTTCGTGACATGCCAATTCGAACTTGCCCTTGGCCAACCAGCGATTGGTCTCTGTGCGACAGACTCTGGTAAAGGTCTGGATGCTCCGAAATTCGCGTTTGCGGTGTTGAACAGCTGGTGAGAATGAGCGCGCCCGTCGTAAGGGCGAGTGTCGATGCCGCAACAAAAAATCGACGCTTCATTGCTATGAGGAAACCATACCCGCCACGTAGTTGGCAAGCCAAACTCGGCGTTAGAGCGGCGGTGGCGACGGCAGGTACCGGAAGAACACAACTCTGCCGTTTGAGAAGGTGACCCCTTTGGACGGGTACGGGAATTTTGGCGGGATGTATGACCAATCAAATGGGCCATAATAATAGGGCCCACCGTAGCTGGGAGGCGTGTTGTAACGTATATAGACCCACGTTTCAGTGGGACGACCACGCACATTGCCGGGCAGCTTTTGATCAGGTGTACCCCATGCGAGCCATACGGCGTCCGTGGTCATACCTGGACGAATCTGTCCTTGGCTGACCAATGCCTGGTCGGTCGCCGAGAGACGCTGGTAGATTTCGGGATGTTGGGAAATGCGCGCTTCTGTCGTTGCACAACTACTCAAAATCAGGGTCCCAGCTGCCATCCCGAATGTCAGCGCGACGGACAGGACTCGACGCTGCATAGCGTGACGATCATACGTCTCAACTACATTCAGTCAATTGATGCGCTTGGTTGATTCATGACCGCGTTCTCCGTAACGTGTCGGCGGATGCAAGATCGTCACGGCCATCGGATTTCTTATCTGCGCGTCTCGATCACAGACCGCTGCAATGAGCGTTGCA
>DATASP010000055.1:0-3157 GCA_036269155.1 Candidatus Udaeobacter sp. | reverse complement strand
AGTGCATTTACTGCCCATCCATGATGCGAACCCTTCGTTGAGCCAGAGATTGTCCCACCAGGCCATGGTTACCAGATCACCGAACCATTGATGCGCCATCTCGTGCGCGAGCACTTCGTAGATGTCCTGCTTCGTCGCTGCAGAGGAGCTTTTCGAATCAAACAGAAGCCCAGATTCGTAGTAAGTGATGCCGCCCCAATTTTCCATCGCACCACCGAAACCACCCGGCAAAGCGATTTGATCCAGCTTTGGCAATGGATACGGCACACCGAAATAGTCGTTGTAATACTGCAAAATCTGCGCCGTGGCATCAAGCGCGTAGCGGCCTAGTTCTGCTTTGCCCTTCGTTGCGATCACCCGAATCTGCGTTGCGCCGCTTCGCGATTGGATGAGATCGAGTTCGCCGGCGACGAAGACATTCAGATAACTCGACATCGGCGGAGTGGCGGAAAAACGCACCTCTTTCCTGCCATCGATTTCTTTTTCACTGTCGACAGGCATATTCGACACAGCGAGCCAGTTCTCCGGCACAACAACGGTCAATTGAAAACGCGCGCGAAAGGCCGGTTCATCCCAGCAGGGAAAAAATCGCCGGGCGTCGGTCGCTTCGAATTGAGTTCCCAGCATGATTTTTTGTGCACCGCTGCCTTGCTCCTGATACTGCATGTAGAAAAGGCCCTGCCCCTGCTGATTGATTTTGCCCGAGAAACCAAGCGCCAGTGTGTGATCACCCGGCGAAAGCTCTGATGTCAATGCGAGCGTTATGAGTTCCTTTTCCTTGTCGGTCTTGAGCGCAGACTTAGGCAGCACCTGGCCGTCGAGAGACGCGTCGTTGATCTCGAGCTCGAGTGCATTTAGCACCAGTTGATGAACCGGACTGCGCACCTTCAGTTTCACCGTTTCTGCTCCGGTGAATGTGAACGCGTCGATGTTCGGAATAATCCGAATGGAGTAATCAGTCGGAACAACCTCTTTTGGCAATTTTCCCGGAGTATCCTTGAAGCTGAATGGTTTTTCCGCGGTCATGGTCACGGGAAAGATAACGGAGAACAGCGCTGCCAGAAAAGGAAACAGCCGACGCATTGGTGGCACTAGACAGCGCATGTGAGTCTTTGCATCGGTAGATGGTCTTCGTCGGCGCGCCCGCCGGTCGCGCCCTACGATCTATTGCACAACCAACACCAACAGCAATTGTCCGCTGCCGACTTGTGGACCTTTGATCACCAGCGGGCTGCGCTTGCTTAGCTTGGCATCTGTTTCAAGCAAGAGCTCTTTCTCTTTATAAAGTTTGAGATCCAAAACGTACCCTGCTTCCGTCTCGCCGCGCGCGTCGACATGCAGTCCGAAGAATTTGCTAGTCGCAAGCCAATCTTCCTGGCCAGTCTTGAGTGTCTTTTGCGATTGGCCGATCACTTGAAATTGGTTGTAGCCGAAAAACTTTTTCAGAGATCCCTCGATCCGCGTCAATTCCGGGGGAATCCGTTGTGGTTGTGCGACGTTTTCCGCGATGACAAGTCCACTCCAGACAGTCTCTGCGGCCTTTACGTCGGGTGCCGCACAGATGATGATAAGGGCGACAACGGGAATTAAGTACGCCGACAAGCGACCCATGAGCAATTATTTGGCCGCGTAATCGGCCGGCAAACTTTGCAATCCCTCTGTCCAAAGCACCGTTACGCGTTCCTGTTTTACCTCAAAGATTGAGACCGTCGCATTTGGGCTGACGACGGGGTCAACCCGGGCGTTTAGAATTTGGGTAAGATATTGTGATTCCTCGGTCGGCTTTTCGTTCTGCATGACGAGAAACGTACAAACCAAAAAGAGAGCCAGCGACACGGTACCCATCCATGCCAGGCGAGGAATTGTCCACCATGAGGAATTTTTTACGCGGCGGACGGCGGACGCCCGAGACCCCTCGCCTGTTTCCTGTTCGATTCTTTCGCGGAGCTGGTGGCTAAAAAACTCTTCATTTGTTAGAGTCCGCGCTCCCAGTTCGCGCTTTAAAAGTTCGCCAACTTTTTTTGCCTCCGCTTTTTCCGCTTCAGCAGCAGCTCTGTCGGGAAGCGAGGCCTCGAATTCCGATAATTCTCGCCCGGTGAGCTCGCCGTCGAGCCAGGCGGTCCATTTTTCCTCAAACGTTTTCATAAACGTCCCTCAGTAAGTTTTGCAACTTCTTGCGCGCATAAAACAGACGCGACATCACCGTGCCAATTGAGCACCCCAGAGCTTCTGCAATTTCGTGGTATTGCATGTCTTCGAGCTCCTTCATCAAAATGACCGCCCGGTGTTCGGGCGAGAGCTGATCGATTGCCTGCTCGATACGAGCGCGAATTTCGTCTCGTTGCATCATCTCGTACGGCAACGCCTCCGTTTTGGGAACGGTTTTGGAAGCCGGATCAACTTGCCTCAACTGAATCGAATCATCGAACTCGGCGCCTGCGCCTTTGATGTGCTTTTTTCGCAGCCAATCGATCGTCACGTTCATAACGATCCGATAAATCCAGGTGTAAAAGGATGAGCGTCCGCGAAAGCGCTTAATTGACTTCCATGCTTTTAGAAAGCTGTCTTGAGCCAGGTCCCAGGCGTCCTGCTCACTATGAACCATGTTGTAAATCATGCTGAACACGCGTGTCCGGTAGCGGGTTACCAGCTCGTCAAATGCCTCGGTGTCACCGGCCTGACATCGTCTCACCAGGTCTAATTCCGATACATCGGCCTGAGCCGCAGTCGCTTCCGTTTGCATGATTGGACGGAGGCCGCCCTATTTCATTCAACTGCGGTAACCTTCAGAGCCGAACCGGCGACGCCATTCGCCGCGATATTCACCCATCAGGGTAATAATTCCGTCCCGCACCTGAAAGAGTCGTTGCTGCAGAACTGCATATTGTGAACGAGTGATTTGCCCGGCGGGTTTCCGCAGTTGGGCTGCCGCCTCCATGGAAACGGTAATGGCCTTCAACGCGCGCTTTAGATACGCGATGGTCATCCCAATTTCGTCGAGGCTATCACCACTCAAGGCTGCTGCCAGCTTGGCACTGGCGAGCGCTGCGTGCGTAGCCAGTTTGACTGCTGCCGGTTCGCTCTGGAGCGAAGCATTTTGATCGAACAGTTGATCGATCCAAATGGTGAGCGCGAATGCAGCGCGATACAGGTCATG
>DATASP010000054.1:0-3350 GCA_036269155.1 Candidatus Udaeobacter sp. | reverse complement strand
GTCTCACCCTGCCGACCGCTTCGCATGATCGTGATTACACAAGCAAGTCGTGGCCCGCTCCAAAAGCAGAGGCCGATCGCGTGCTTGCATTTGCGCGGCTTCATGTAATCGCGATAAAAGGCCGACTTCAACAGATCGCCGTGATCGGGAAAGACATCGATGTCGCTCACGATCTGGCTCCGTGGGTGCGCGGATAAAAATGTCTCCAGCGGCTCGGCGTCGATTGCTCCATCGGGAATCGAGTGCTGCCACTTGGCGATCGTCGGGCGCACGGGATTGTGTTGCAGAGTCAAGCCGAGGTTACGCGAGGGGAACGATTCGGCGAACACCCGTTGCACCGCCGTCCAGAACGAGTCGACATCGACTGCCGAATGCAACGCGAAAAGTGACTTCTCCAAAACTGCCGCGTCGACCGCCGTTTTGCGTCCTCTGGATCTTTGTGCCGCCTGTTTCAGCGCATGCGCGATTGCATCAATCAAAGCTCGTTCGTGAAAAGGCTTCGTTAGGAACTCAACTGCACCGGCTTTCATTGCACGTACCGACATCGGGATATCGCCGTGACCGGTAATAAAGATCACGGGTATCCTGCTACCGCGCTTTGTCAGCTCGCGCTGTAAGTCGAGCCCACTCAGGCCCGGCAGCTGCACGTCGAGCACGAGACACGCCGCGCCTTTCGAACGTTTGTTTCGCAGGAAATCTCGCGCGGAAGAAAACGGCCTGACCCTGAATCCTGCCGACTCGATCAAGCGCTCCGTGGAGCGGCGGAAAGAAGCATCATCATCTACCAAATAGACGAGCGCCGCTGGCTTTATCATTTGTTAGACGACGCTGTTTCAGACCGGCAACACGAAAGAGAACGTGGCGCCTCCGCTTTTGTTACGCCTGGCTGAGAGCTGGCCACCATAGCGTTGTATGATTGAGCGACTGATACGCAGCCCCATGCCCATTCCGTTTGGTTTCGTGGTGTAAAAAGCGTCAAACATGCGAGCGGCCGTTTTTGGGGCGAACCCAACACCCTTATCCGCAATCGCAACGAGAACAGCGGGCCTCCCATCTAGTTTGTCGCGTCCCGCGCCGATCGCCAGAATGCGCTTCTCCCTTGGCACGCCCGTCATCGCTTCGATCGCATTCACGACGAGGTTGAGCAAGACTTGCTGAAGCTGCACGCGATCGGCATGAACAGTAAGTGCGTCTTTTGGCAGTTTCGTTTTAACGGTGATGCGATGCTCGTCGAGGGAATGTTTTGCGAGAGTCAGCACTTCGCCGATCAGCTCGCGCACGTTCAATTCGCTGGGCTCGGGACCCCAGCGTGTCGTTAGCGCTCGAACGCGTGAAATGATGTCGCTGGCCCGGCTGGCGTCGCTCACGATATCGCGGAGCGCTTCTCGCTGTTTCTTCTCCACGCCTGGTTTGCCGACAAGCTGTAGAGAGAAGTTGCCGTTGTTGACGATCGCACCGAGCGGTTGATTGATTTCGTGAGCGATAGAGGCGGCCATTTCTCCCATGGCTGTTATACGGCTCACGTGCACCAGCTCGGTCTGGATTTCTTGCAATGCTTTTTCGGCCTGCTTGCGCTCAGTTACATCAACAACCATGCCGATAAATTCGAGCTCACGATTTCCTCTCTCCAGCGGACGCCCGACGCTTTGGTGGTATCTGATCGAGCCGTTTGGTCGAATGATTCGATATTCCAGTTCGAACTCACTTTTTTCGCGCACCGCCTTCTTGAGCGTTGCTTCGACAAAAGGCAAATCTTCGCGATGAATTAAGCGTTGCGTGTTCTTTTTGGTTGGTTTGAACGTGTCGGCATCGAGACCAAAGATGCGGAAATGTTCTCGTGACCAGAAGCATTCTCCAGTCGCGACCTTCCAGATCCAACTGCCGACCTGACCAATCCGCTGCGCCTCCGCCAGGTGAGCCTCGCTCCGGCGAAGCTTTTCGTCGGCGCGAATGCGCTCTGTCTCGTCGATCGTTGTCCCGACGTATTCGACCACCGCGCCAGCCCTGTCGAAGATTGGATGCGCGATGTTGTTAACGTAGCGGATGGCCCCGTCTGGCCGCGTTACTCGATACGCCAATTCATAGTCCCGTTTTTCTCGAACTGCTTCTTCGAATATTCTCTGCGCTCGCGACCGATCATCGGGGTGGATGTAATCTAGGACTGAAGGATAGCCAGGTTTCACCTGCTCCGGATCCAAACCATAAATCCGAAAAAGTTCCTCCGACCAAAAAACCTCACCGGTAGAAACATTCCATGCCCAACTGGCGGTATGACTGAGCCGTTGCCCTTCGGCGAGATATGCCGCGCTCCGGCGAAGCTCTTCCTCCGCTTGCTTAATTTCTGTGATGTCCCGGCTGATGGTCGCGAGGACACGCGGGCGTCCGCTTCCTCCGCCGGGGATAACGAAAGTGTTCACCAGCATCGCGATGGCCGCGCCGGTCTCGAAATGCCGGAACCGCACCTCGCCTTGCCATGCGCCTGTCCGCTCGACGGCGGGCAGAATCTCTTTTTGCACACGTTCTGACTCTTCCTCCATCACATAGTCAGTAATGTGTGTGGTGCGAGCCGCTT
Source organism: Candidatus Udaeobacter sp. (assembly GCA_036269155.1). Taxonomy (GTDB): domain Bacteria; phylum Verrucomicrobiota; class Verrucomicrobiia; order Chthoniobacterales; family UBA10450; genus Udaeobacter. The sequence continues at coordinate 778 of DATASP010000054.1, read as the reverse complement.
CGCTGCCGTTCAATCCAACCAGTTTCTGTCCTGCGCTGTTAACGTAAAGGACTGCGCCTTTCGGCGATGCCATGCCGATGAAGTCGTTACTGTTTTCGACGAGTGACGCGAGTTTGCATTGTTCGTCTTCGGCTCGCTTCCGCTTCGTGATATCGAGGACTAAGCCGAGGAAATAGTCGACGGAGCCATCCGCCCGGCGCTCGCATTTTGCCGACATGATGCTGTGAATCACGCGGCCGTCTTTGCGGATCCAACGTTTCTCGAGAAAGTAGCCGTCAATCTTCCCCGCAACGACGCGCTTAAACTGCGCAACCTCCGCAGCGAGATCTTCGGGATGCGTCATCGCCGGCCAAGTTTTTTGCAGCAATTCTTTCCGCTCATATCCTAGGATGCGGCAAAGCTCGTCGTTGACTTCGGTGATTCCTTTGGTCGGCGAGGTGATCGCCATCCCGATCAAGCCGAGATCGAAATAACGGCGGAACGGCAGATCCGATCGACGCAACGCTTCCTCAGCCTTGCGGCGTTGTGCCTCAACCTTGCGCGATACATTCCTTTTCGGGCTACGAGCGCGGCGTCTGTCTTGAGTTGTTCCTTGCCGCCGGTGTACGGTTTTCGCTGGATAGATTGCCACAACTTAGGATTGCTGCGAAGCCTCGCGGCAGCCGACCCGCAGACTTCAAAAATATCTTCTCGGAAACAATGGCTGAACGCAACGATGACTGCGAAAAGGTAACTTTAGTTACCGAGGCATTCAATGACTTGTGGTGTTAAAGCGAAG
>DATASP010000053.1:0-4687 GCA_036269155.1 Candidatus Udaeobacter sp. | reverse complement strand
GATTTTGCCTTTCACCTGGACACGGGCCACGGAGCGCAAATAAACCTCGTCTCGCACCAGCTCAGCCGCAGAGGCGCCAACCAGAATATCGAGCCCATAGACCCGGGTGAGACTCTCCAGACGTGATGCCAGGTTCACCGCATCGCCGATCACAGTCGGATCCATTCGCTCTTGCGAGCCAACATTGCCTACGATCACTTCGCCCTGATTGATACCGATGGCCATGCCAAGGCCCATGCGGCCTTCGCCGCGCCATTTTTCGTTGAGCTTTCGCAACTCTCGGCGCATCCCCAACGCCGCGTGTGCGCAATTTTTTGCGTCTTGCGCCATCCCAAGACTGCGCACGTTACCCCATACGGCCATGATCGCGTCACCTATGAATTTGTCGAGGGTGCCCCCATTGCTGAAGATGACCGAGGTCATCCCGCTGAGATGCTCGTTGAGTTGCGCAACTAACGCCTCTGGGTCGGCTTTTTCCGCCAACGTGGTGAACCCAATCAAATCCGAGAACAGAATCGTCACCGGCACGCGCACGCCGCGGAGCGAGCTGTAGTAACTGTCCGGATTTTCCAGGATTTCCCGGACCAAATTTTTCGAGACGTACCGCTCCAGCGTACGCCGAGTCCGCAATTTCTCCAGCCGTTCAATCGCGTATTCGAAGCCGAGTGAAAACGAACCGCTTAGCAGTAGAGCGGCCAGGACGGGAACGGTAAGCAGCAGCAGTCCCGTTTTATCGTAAAACAATCGCGCCGCTCCAAGATATGTGGCCGTAAATAGACCGAGTGCCCCAACGCAAAGCAACGGCCTGCGCAAGAAGGCAACAAGCGCCCACGCGACAAGTCCTGCTGCCCCCACGAGCGCCAGGCCAACTTTCGGCGACGTGGGCCGCAAAAACTCGTGACCAAGCGCTGCGGCCATGGCCTGTAAGTGCAGACTCGGGCCTGACGTCGTTGGGCTAATCGGCGTGTCGGCTACGTCATGGGATACCTGCGCAGACGGTCCCACCATGACGATCTTGTCCTTGAAAAACGTTCCGTCGGCGTAATTGGCATGCCAGAGTTTGGGATCGAATACCTCGTAGAGCGGGCGCGGTTCGAACGCGTCCGGCGCGGTGAACCGCATCATATGGCCGCGAAGATCACGCGGTACATCATTCCCATGGCCGATCTTGGATAGCGCGCGCGCAGAAAGAGATTGATAAACTTCGTCGCCCGGGTGCGGCTGGAGACCCACGAGTTGGCGGGCCGTCAAACGGTAAGCCACAGCGCGGATCTTTCCGTCGATCGAATCCGGAAAAAAATTTACGAAGCCGACACGGTCGTCCTGCAGTTGCGGCGGCGCAATTAGCTGATCGTTCGGTGTAGTGGCTTGCGCGCCATTTTCCAAATCGAAATTCGCGCCCAAGACTACTTTGTCGTGGTAACGATCCAGCGCAGCATGAAATGCCGGATCACCTTCGTTCGGCGGATTAAACATCATGTCGAAGATCACCAGACGCGCGCCGGCTCCAAACAGCCGATCGAGCAAAAGCGCCCAGACTTCGCGTGACCACGGGAACGGCCGCTCAGTCATCAATTGAAATGCCCGGCTTCCCGCAATTTCCTCAGCGGTCAGCGGCGGCAATTGCAATGTGCTTTGATCAAGTCCGAGAAAAACAAAGTCGCCAGGCGCCGCGGTCTTTCTGCCCTCCTTTCGCAGTAGATCTTCGAAACTCTGTTCGCCGCGCCAGGGCGTCGAGAGGAACGGCGCATCTGGGAAAAAATGACCGAGAAAAATCAGCCCGGTCCAAAAAACGCAGATCGACGCCAGGATCAAAAGCCGATAGCGACCAAGCCAATGCACGCGCGCATTATACCTTTAATACGGGATTTTGAAATTTCATTTAGCGGGATGGGCACCGCCGTTAAATAATTAGCTCGGCGCGAACAGCGTCGTCAGCTTCGCCGAAGGTGGGTTCGATTTGGCGAATGGCAGCATATTGCTGTACCTGCCGCCGTGGCGGGAAGTGCTGGACTCGCGAACGCTTTCGGAGTTGGGAGTGCGAGGCGTCTTCGCATCGCTTTCATTGCGTCAAGATCAGCATACTACGCCAGGCTAAATGGCTCGCCGCGGCGAAACTTAGGGCGGCGCATCTCTTCGCCTGCCACGCCTGAGGTCGCCGCGGCGACCGAAGGCGGGTCATTCGTCATTCGCCTGCGAGGCCGTATTCAGACGAAGACACGTGCTTCGTCATTTTTGAATATCCATTTGTCATTTATTTCGCTGCGCCTAACTTCCTCGCCTTCGATCTGCGCACCTGCCCCGAAAGCTTTCGGGGCGAATCAGCGAGTGAGGTCGCGAAGATCGATAACGAAATAAACAACTCGCTGAACGAGGAGCCCGAAGCGATTCGGGCAAACAAACCATGCCAAGAGCCACTAATGCCCCGGCAAGCCGGGCGCGCCGCAAACGAATCTTAAAAAAAGCCAAAGGCTACCGCGGACGCCGTTCAAAACTTTTCCGCTACGCCAAAGACGCGATTATGAAAGCCCAGTATTGGGCGTATCGCGATCGCAAAACACGTAAACGCACCTTTCGCTATCTGTGGATTCAACGGCTAAACGCCGCCGCCCGCGCCAACGGAATGACCTACAGCCGGTTTGCGGAAGGACTAAAAGCCGCCGGCGTTGGGTTGGACCGCAAGGTTCTCGCCGACCTGGCCGTTACCGACGAAGCCGCATTTAAATCGATTGTCGATCAGGCGAAGAGCGCGCTGGAAAAGAAGGCGAAAAAGGCGGCATGAACCTTCTCGTTGAAGCGATGAGCCGTTGAAGCGTTGCAGCGGAAATTTGTCATTCTGAGCGAAGCGAAGAATCTCTGATTAGTTTCTTCCGGTAAACAAGGCGACAACCTGAGATGTTTCGCTTCGCTCAACATGACAAAGGATAGACTAGCCCGCTTTAACCCTTAACGCTTCAACGGCTATGACTCACCCGCTCGAACAAATTCGCGACGAAGCGCTGCGCGAGGTCGAATCAGCGCCTGACGAGCAATCGCTAGAAGGCGCGCGCGTGAAATATCTCGGGCGCAGCGGCAGAATTTCCTCGTGGAGCGAGCAAATGAAAACGCTCCCGAAGGAGGAGAAGCCAGTCGTCGGCAAGCTACTCAACGAAGTTCGCAACGCCGTGACCGCCGCCATCGAATCACGCGCGCAACAGTTTCGCACGGAAAAGGAGTCGGGCGCACTCGCCAAGATCGACATCTCCCTTCCAGGAACTCCGCACGAACTCGGCACACTTCATCCGCTCACCCAGATGTGGGATCGCTCAATCGAAATTTTTCGGCGAATGGGATTCGCACTCGCAGACGGTCCCGATGTGGAAGACGAATGGCATTGCTTCGACGCGCTAAATACACCGCCCGAACATCCTGCGCGCAACGAGCAGGACACATTTTATCTATCCGACGGTCGATTGCTCCGGACGCACACGTCGACCGTGCAAATCCGGACCATGCAAGCCGCGCCACCGCCCATTCGCGTAATCGCTCCCGGCGCGGCCTATCGGCGCGATGAACTCGACGCCACTCACAGCCCGCAGTTTCACCAGATCGAAGGGCTTTACGTCGATGAGAACGTTAGCGTCGCCGATCTCAAAGGCGCGCTCGAATTCTTCATGCGCGAACTTTTCGGTGCCGGAACGGGAGTCCAATTTCGTCCGCACTATTTTCCGTTCACCGAGCCGAGCCTTGAAGTATATGTGAAATCAAAAGCGCTCAAGAGTGGGGAGCAATGGATTGAAGTTGCCGGCTCGGGCGTGGTACATCCGGCGGTCTTCGAAGCGGTAAATAAGGCCCGCGGCGACAACGCTTACGATCCGGAGAAATGGAGCGGCTACGCATTCGGTCTCGGGATGGATCGGCTCGCGATGATTTTGTTCGATATTCCTGATATCCGCTTCTTCGTTCAGAACGACCTGCGGTTTTTGAGGCAGTTCGCATGAGCACGATTTTTCATGTGGCTTGGTCATTGATTCCGCCTCTCCCCGTTCTCGGGGAGAGGATTGAGGTGAGGGGTTTGTTTTGAACAGGACGTCCAACCCTCACCCTACCCTCTCCCTTCGAAAGAGAGAGGGAAAAAAAAGCGCGAACGCGCCATGAAATTTTCTATTAATTGGCTGCGCGAATTTGTCGATCTTCCAGAAAATTCGGAAGAGATTGCTGACTTACTTACTCGCGCTGGGGTAGAGACCGAAAACATCGAGACGCGCGGCGCGAAGATCGATAACGTAATCGTTTCGCAAATCACGGCGTCCTCGCGTCATCCAAATGCTGATCGTCTCACAGTTTGTGAAGTCGATGACGCCAGCGGAACGAAACGCCAAATCGTTTGCGGCGCGACCAACTACAAAGTTGGCGACAAAATTCCGCTCGCGTTGCCGGGGGCAAAGTTGCCGAACGGAACCGAGATTCGAAAAAGCAAACTGCGCGGCGTGGAATCGGAAGGAATGCTTTGCAGCCCAATCGAGCTCGGCCTCGGCGAAGATGCCTCCGGACTGTTGATTTTGTCGTCGGATGCGAAAATCGGCGCACCGATCGGTGATCTTTTCCCCGCGGACACGATTCTCGACGTCGAGATCACACCAAACCGTGGCGATCTGCTGAGCCATTTTGGTCTGGCGCGCGAAATTGCGGCGTTGACTGGAAAGAA
>DATASP010000052.1:0-3766 GCA_036269155.1 Candidatus Udaeobacter sp. | reverse complement strand
AGCATGTGCCCCAGCTTCGTTTTTTTCGTTTCGAGATATTTTTCGTTATGCGGGTTGGCCTCAGTACGAATCGGAACTTGCTCGATCATTTCGAGGCCATACCCCTCCAGGCCGACAACTTTCTTCGGATTATTCGTCAGGAAGCGAAACTGCCGCACGCCGAGATCGAACAGGATCTGCGCGCCAAGTCCGTAATCGCGCAGGTCGCTGGGAAATCCAAGTTTGGCGTTTGCTTCCACGGTATCGAGGCCTTCTTCCTGTAATTTGTATGCGTGGATTTTTGCCGCGAGCCCAATCCCGCGTCCTTCCTGGCGCATGTAAACCAACACGCCGTTGCCCTCCTCCTGGATTTGCCGAAGTGCTGCGTGCAATTGGTTTCCGCAGTCGCATCGGCGCGAAGCGAAAACGTCGCCGGTGAGACATTGACTGTGCACGCGCACCAGCGTTGGCTTTGTGTTGTCGATCTTGCCTTTCACCAGCGCGAGATGATGCTGCCCATCAAGCTTGGACCGATACAGATGCAAATCGAAATCGCCGTAGTCAGTCGGCAATTTCACGATTTGCTCTAGCTCCACGAGCTTTTCGCGAAGACGGCGGTAAGCGATCAAACTTTGGATTGTGCAAATGCGCAGGCTGTGCTTTTTGCGGAACTCCATTAATTCTGGCAAACGCGCCATCGTGCCATCGTCATGCAAAATTTCACAGAGCACTCCCGCCGCCTGCAGACCAGCCATTCTCGCCAGATCGACCGCGGCCTCAGTATGTCCCGCGCGTCGCAAGACGCCGCCGTCCTTCGCGCGCAATGGGAATACGTGCCCGGGTTGGCTGAGGTCTTCTGGCGATGATTTCGGATTAGCGATTGCCAGGATGGTCGTGGCGCGATCATAAGCGCTGATGCCGGTGGTTACGCCGCGCGCCGCGTCCACTGAAACGGTGAAATCGGTGCGATGCTTTTCGCGGTTTTGTATCACCATTCGTTGTAAACCGAGTTGCTCGGCGCGTTCATTCGAGATCGGTACACAAATCAAGCCACGCCCATGGGTTGCCATGAAATTGACGGCTTCAGGCGTGACTTTTTCTGCGCCCATCACCAGATCACCTTCGTTCTCCCGATCGGCGTCGTCGGTTACGATGACCATGCGACCTTTGGCGATGTCGCTCAGCACGTCGTCAATTGCGTCGAACTGAAATGTTTCTGTCGCTTTTGCAATCATCGAAACCATACCATTACGCCCGGCGATGTTCAGAGCAACTCATACTCATACTCATGCTCATGGTCGCAATCGAAAATCGGGATCTCGAGCGGGAGCACGATTACGATTATCAGCACGAGGTGGCTGATTTCGCGCTGGTTGCCACAATTTGCTCCCGTCCGATATGTGTCACGGTTGCTCGCGTGAAACTCGGCTTTCAACCTTACTTTGAACTGAAAGGTGCTCCTAGACTTCTCGATTCATCACGACCGCGCCGGGCTGCTGCTCTGTTACTTTGAACCCGAACCGTTCGTACAGGCGGAACACCGGTTTGCCGGCCACAAAACTCAGCGAGATCGTTGACTGTTCAGGATTCGCGCGAACCAATTGCGTTAGCAGGGCGGTGCCGATCCCGTGCTTGCGGTGCTCCGGTTTCACGGCAAGGGCAAGTTCCGAAGGTGCGTGAGGTTTATCGATTGGCTTGCGCAGCCAAACTGCACCGAGCAGCATTCCATCTTTTTTGTTGTGCGCAACGAAGCCGGTATCGCTGGCGCGGCCCCAGCCTTCCACGTATCGCGAAAATTCTGGACGGTGTATGATCTCACGCGCAGGCAGTTGCTTTTTTCCAGACAACCCCTGATACAGCATCTCCCAGAGAATCGGTTCATCCTCAGGCGTGAGCTGGCGAATCACGTAATCCATGACAGGTGAGACCGGAACGGGTGCCCTAATGTTGTCCATAACCGGCGAAACACCAGAAGCCTGTTGAGTCGGTTGCGAATAACTGCATGCCGCAAAATCGCGTTGTAATATTGCATTCTTTGGGAACGGTCAAGAATGCCAACCGACCGCGACTATGTTCTCGGTACGCATGACGAAGAATTAGCCAGACTCGGGTTGCAACACCGCGTCTGGCGTCCAGTAGTTTTAGATTGCTGGCAGAGAGCCGGCCTTACTGTCGGCAAGCGTGTGCTCGACGTAGGCGCCGGTCCCGGGTATGCGACTCTCGATCTTGCCGAGATAATCGGCCCGACTGGTGAAGTAATAGCCCTTGAACGTTCCCGAAATTTTATCCGCGCGATGGACGCAAACTGCCATGCGCGGTTGCTCACGAACGTGAAAATTCACGAGATCGATTTGATGACCGACGATCTACCCTCAGGAGATTACGATTTCGCCTGGTGCCGCTGGGTGGTCTCCTTCGTTAAGGATCCCGCGTTGCTGGTTCGAAAACTGGCGCGCGTCATGCCAAAAGCGAGTTTGTCTATCTTCCACGAGTATGGGCATTACGAGACTTGGAGATTCTTTCCGCGATTGCCAATGCAAGAGCGTTTCCGCGAACATGTGATTGCGACCTGGCACGAGTCTGGCGGCGAACCCAACGGCGCGGCACGATTACCGCAGTTACTTGCGGACAATGGTTTTGTGATTCGCTCAACCCGACCCCACGTGTTTTGCCTCCGGCCAAGCGATTACATGTGGCAGTGGACCGCCACATTCATCGAAACTTATCTTCCACGCCTGATTGAAATGGGACGCATCGATCAGGAATTTGCCGATAAAGTCCGCGCCGATTTGGCAAAGGCAGAAATGGATACGAATGGCTTCATGGTTACGCCGCTGGTGCTGGAAATCGTGGCTGAAAAACTGTAGAGGCAAGCGTCTCGCGTCCGAAGCGTGATTAACTCGTGATGCCCGCGAGGCCAAGCCGCTGTGCATCTGCTTTCAAAGCAGCGATTACCTCCGCAATAACATCATCCAACGGCATTCCCAACTCTTCCGCGCCGCGGACGATGTCCTCGCGATTAACAGCGCGGGCGAATGCTTTGTCTTTCATCTTCTTTTTCACTGCGCGCACGTCGACATCATGAATGCTTTTTGTTGGGCGAACGAGTGCGACAGCAACGATGAAGCTGCTCAGCTCATCGACGGCGTAGAGCGTTTTCTCCAGCGCTGTCTCGCGCGAGACGTTTGCGTAATCAGCATGCGAAAGAATCGCACGGCAGATTTCTTCGCTCCAGCCGTTCTCGCGCAGCCACGCCACGCCGACAAATGGATGGCCTGCTGTAGCCTGGATCGGTGATCCCGGCCCTCTTGGGCGCGCCTCCTCAGCGCTGCCTTGGTGAACGACCCCGGCTACAGGTGCATTTGGATGACGCTCATAATCCATATCGTGCAACAATCCTACTGCTTCCCAAAGATCAGCGTTTTCGCCCCGCAATTGGGCAAAATGTTTCGCCGAATCCGCAACGGCATAGCAATGCTTCCGGAGGCTTTCTGATTTCACCCAGTCACGGAGAATATCCAGCGCCCGAGCGCCCAGCGTCTCATTCATTGATTGAACTTTAATGAATGGAGACGTTGTCGCCTGACTTTATTTTTGTGGCAAGGCGCACCACATCCCAGTTAGCAAGACGAATACAACCGTGGCTTGCGGCGTGGCCAATCGAACCTGGATCGTTGGTGCCGTGAATGCCGATCCCTTTCTTATTTAGCGCAATCCACATCACGCCTACAGGATTCCGCGGACCTGGCGGTAGCAGATGAAAATTGCCGCTGCGCTGGCCGTGCTG
>DATASP010000051.1:0-1909 GCA_036269155.1 Candidatus Udaeobacter sp. | reverse complement strand
TGGTGCGGCCATTGGGCGCAGGACATCGGCGCGCGCCTGAAAGAGCTCAACCTCAAGACGCTCGTGCTTCACTGGGGCGTTGCTTACGATCACACGTCGAGCGAAAACAATTGCCTGGTAGTGACTGCGCGTAATCAACCCTTCCAGGACGGAATCATCCTCGATGGCTGGCGCAGGGCCGGTCGGTTATTCTGGTGTCCCGTCGTAAAAGACGACGAATACGAGGTGGAACAGCACTACGGCCACTCCGGCATCACCATGTGGAGAGAAAACATGGAATGGAGCGCCTGGCTGCAGGCTAAGGATGACACTGAGGAAAAGCCGAAAGAAGCCACGGCCTCACGCCGAGCTGCTTCACCTGCGGACCTTGCGGGTCCGCCCTCCGAGCTACGAGTCAGGGATTCCGATGCTCGAGCGCAACACTGAACGGGTGCAGCTCTGCCGTCATTAGCCCGCCTGCAACCGCGGGATCTTCTTCCATAAATTTTCGGGCGGTGGCTTCGTCTTTCGCTTGGAATATTGCGATGCCAAAAGTTTTTTCACCCGGCTCGGACGTTCTGCCAGCAAGAATCAGCTGTCCGCTTTTGATTGCATCTTGGAATCGAACAAAATGACGATGCAACGCATCCTTGTCCTGCGCGGTCCAATTCGCCTCGCCATACAGCCTCGGCACAAGACGCAGTACATAGATAAACTCTTTCGGCTTGCCGGGTTCGGGAGTCTGGGCGTCCAACGAATGGCTCACCGCGCAAATGCAAGCGATCAACATGAATAGTTGGCAGGATCGTTTCTTCATATCGTGGTGAGTTACGTTGCGTTCTTGCCGGACTTTGTGCGAGATTTCTTTGCTTGAATTCTAAATTTGTTTTCGTCGGTAACTCCGAAAGCGTTCGCGAGGAAACGGCCTCCCTTTTCCTGCTTTTCTGGTTTCCTGATTCGTAGATTGATTCGCGCACTCCCGCGCGCGCTCCGCTTCCCAAGCGGCTTCGCAGTTTACCCTGCGGCGTCCCCGCTCGCCGTGTTCTTACGTTCATGATTAACTCTGAACGTGGCGAAATTTGTTCTAATCGGTTCCGGACTCGCAGGTGGATTGCTCGCTGCGTATTTGGGGCGGCGAGGATTTGATGTCGATCTCTATGAGCGGCGCGCTGATCCGCGCGAAGGCAACATCATCGGAGGGCGTTCAATCAACCTGGCAATTTCGACCCGGGGCATTCATGCGCTCCAACAGCTTGGCATCGCTGATGAAGCATTACGACACGCGATCCCAATGCGCGGCCGAATGATTCATCCCGCAGGCGCGGGAGCGTGCACCATTTTCAGCCCGTACGATGTCGATCCGAAAAACTGTATCAACTCAATCGGACGCGGCGCGCTCAACACGGCTGTTATCGAAGCAGCGCAGCGCTATCCAAATGTGCGCGTCTACTTTAATCACAAATGCACCGATGTCGGTCTCGACTCTGCGACTGCCCATTTGGAAACTTCTCCAGTCGCGGCAGGCTCGCCACAGGACGAGTCCGTTCGAATGGCGGACGTGTCGCCTGCAAACTCCGAGAATCAAATCATCTCCGCGCACGGTGACGCGGTGATCGGCGTCGACGGCGCATTTTCCGCAGTGAGACAATCGATGCAGATGCAGATCAGCGGTTTTGAGTACGACGAGAGTTATCTCGCTCACGGTTACAAGGAATTGACCATTCCGCCGGGCTCGGATGGCTCGTGGCAAATGGAAAAGCACGCGCTCCACATCTGGCCGCGAAAAAGTTTTATGATGATTGCGCTGCCGAATCCTGACGGCTCCTTCACGTGCACCCTCTTCTGGAAATTCGAAGGCAAGCGCAGTTTCGCCACGACTAAGACGGATGACGGCGTTCGCCGATTTTTTGATGAGGAATTTCCCGACGCG
>DATASP010000050.1:0-2031 GCA_036269155.1 Candidatus Udaeobacter sp. | reverse complement strand
GTACGATCAGAAATTGTTGATAGAAAAATTTGTGTCGGGCCGCGAGTTGACGATAGGTGTTCTTGGTGATCAAGCGCTGCCGATTCTTGAAATAATTCCAAAGGGCGGTTTTTACGACTTCAACAACAAGTACCCGTTTCTGAATCCGCAGGGTGGCGGCGGTGCCGAGCACGTTTGCCCTGCGAAAATCGATCCGAATAAGACGAAACAAATTCAGGAACAGGCGCTGCATGCGTTTCGAGCGCTGGGGCTGGTGGTTTACGGTCGTGTTGATGTGCTGCTTCCCGATTCGGGCGAACCGTTCGTGCTGGAAGTGAACACGATTCCAGGTATGACAGAGGCGAGCTTGCTGCCCGAAGCCGCTGCGGCTGCCGGTATCAATTATGTCGATCTTTGCGCGCGGATAATCGCGCTTTCTCGCGCCAGAGCGGAAAGGAGCCGGAGATGAGACCTGCTCAGAAGCGCCCCCAATCGCGCAATCGGCGAGTCTCCAACGTGCGCCAGCGACGCCAGCAACACTTGCTTGATGTAAAAGTTCGCTCCCGCAGGGTTGCACAGCATCGCGCTCGAAGGGCACTGGCGGTTCTCTCCCGAGTGGTATTGCTCGCTGCGCTGTGCGCCGCGATTTATGCGGGAACACGTGAAGGCGCGCGGCGTCTATTTTTCGAGAATCAGGATTATCAGCTGAAGACAATTGAATTCCAGACGGACGGAACGTTGCAGCGCGAGCAGATTCTAAACGCCGCTGATCTACGCGAAGGCGAAAACATTTTCCGCGTAAATCTGGGTCGCGTCCACGATTTGATACAACAGCTTCCTCAAACCGATGAGGTACAGGTCATGCGAAAATTGCCTTCCGAGATCGATATTCGTGTGCTGGAACGAAAGCCGGTCGCGTGGATCACGAGCGAGAAGGAAATTTCCGATCCATTTGCATCAGACTCGGCTTTTCTAGTGGACGCGCGCGGTGTGTTGATGAAAGAAAAGAAGTTGTTGCCCGAATACCTCGGATTACCGGTCATTCTGGGATGCTCGAGCGAATGGCTCGAGGTGGGCAAAGTGGTCGAATCGCCCGAAGCAAAGACGGCGCTCGAGCTGCTGCGGTTGAGTTCGCGCAGCTTTTTGCAAATGCGCTTTCAAATCCGCGAGATCGACGTTTCCGAGAATTATCGCCTGCTGGTGACCGACAAAAATCATAGCCGCGTAATGTTTGGTTATAACGATCTCGAAACGCAATTACGCCGACTCGAGCAATTTCTTGTTTATTGTGACGATTCAAAACAGGAACTGGCGACGTTGAACCTGCTTGTGCAACGAAACATCCCGGTGACGTTCGCCCCGCGGCCGGTCACGGTTATTAACGATACCATCGAGCCTGCCGTGGAACCGCGGATTATGAAGGCAATCCCGGTGCATCCTTCTGAAGCCGTGTCACCAGCGCCCAAGGCGCGCACCAGTTCAAAACCACCCCCAAAGGCAATTCCCACTCAGCGACAGAAAACGGATTAACACAATGGCGAGCAATAATTTAGTGATTGGTCTTGAGATTGGAACCTCCAAAATCTGTGTAGTTGTTGGAGAGAGCCGGCCCGACGGCACCGTCAAAATTCTCGGTGTCGGGCAGACGCCGTCGCGAGGCGTGCGCAAGGGCGAGATCGTTGATTTTGAAACGGCAATGAAATGCGTGCACGAAGCGGTGGTCGATGCCGAGCAGAAAAGCGACGTCATGATCCGGAGCGTTTATGTGGCCGTTGCAGGGTCACACCTTCAAAGCTTTAACAACCGCGGATCCGTGACGCTGCCCGAGGACCGCGATGAAATTGACGAGCAGGATGTCGAAGATGTAAAAATCAATGCGCGCGAGGTGAGCATTCCTGCGCAAAACGCATTCCTTCATTCCATTATTCAGCATTATCACGTCGATGGACAGGACGGCGTGCTGAATCCAGTCGGGATGCTCGGCCAAAGATTGGAAGCCGATTTCCACATTATTCACGGCGTGCGGACGCGCATTCAGAACACGATCCGGTG
>DATASP010000049.1:0-6565 GCA_036269155.1 Candidatus Udaeobacter sp. | reverse complement strand
GGGAATCATCGATATCATCTATCGCAATTTGGTTTTACTGCGGAAGAAGTCCTCAGTGCGTTCACGCCTTATTGTCAGCGATTTGGCTTATCCCCTCTCCGTGGCGAGAAACTTTCGCGATCACTTCGAGACTCCGCGCTTCCAAAAGCACAACCGCGCTCTGGCTTTGTCTCAGTTGCCAAAAACAATGGTGAAGCCGGTGGGTAAGACGCTTGCCGCAAATGCTGTGCTCAATCCCAAAGCGGCGTCGAGCCGCCGCACTCCAAAGCGCGCTATGCGCGCAAAAACCAACAAGCCTGTCATTCCGAGCGAAGTCGAGGAATCTCTGGATGAAACTTTTTGGAATGCAGTACGCAGCAATCATAACTGATCGGGTGGCCTGATCTGACGGAGGACGCAACGTTCGCGAATGACCTTTGAAGTTACGCGCGCGATTCGCGCTGATCATCCCAGCTTGCCGGGACATTTTCCAGATAGGCCTCTGGTGCCGGGCGTTGTTATCCTCGATGAAATAGTCGGAGCATTGGATGAGTGGCGACAAGGTTGTCACCTCACGGGTATACGAACCGTAAAGTTTCTCGTGCCGCTCGAGCCTGAGCAGCTATTTAACATCTATTTTTCGACCGAGGACGATGATGCGGACGAAGTCAACTTTTCCTGCCGTATCGCGGACCAAATAATAGTTGAAGGTCGACTTGAAGTTTTTTGGGAGACAGAGTGATTTCGTGAACGCGCTATCATTTGACGCGCACAAATTTGAAACGCGGCCAAGCGATCCGCGCCTGGCGCAGTGTCTCCAGCAATTCCCACCGGCGGTGTTCAGCGAACGCTTGTATCAAAGCATTGAACTGATGGAGCGTTACAGCGTCGAACTGGCTGTTGATCTATCGCGCCAGTTGAATCTCGCAGATCAACTCGACGGCTGGCGATCAGCCGATGAACTCTGTGGCGCACTCTCTTTTCAGCCGCGGTTCAAGTTCGCCTTGCGCTGGATCTTGGAGCGCCTGGTGGAAAGTGGCTGCGCGCAGGCACGCAACACCGGAGAAAGTCGTTGTTATCAGTTGCGAGACGCGCTGTGGGAGCCCGATCTCAAGGCGCTGCGCGCGATAGGTCTCAGCATTGATCCTGCCAACGCGGCGACCCTGGATTTGTTAGATCACGCCGCAAGCCTATATGCGGCGGTTGCCACCGGACGGCGGGATGGTGATCACAATCTGTTCGGGCCACAGGGGTTACCGCTGTGGCTGAATTATTTTCACAACGATAATTTGACCTACGCGGTGAACAATTGGGTGGGAGCGATTCTGGCTGTTGATCACGTTTCCACTCACCGCACGCTGCGGATTTTAGAACTCGGCGCCGGCACCGGCAGCGCCAGCGAAATCTTGCTGCAGTTACTTGCCGAACGCGACCTCTTGCCACGGGTGGAACGCTATCGCATTACCGAGCCAAACGCGTATTTCCGGCGCTGCAATCAACGTAAACTGACAGCGCAGTATCCCAATGTGCCGCTGGAATGGGCGCCGCTCGACCTCGATTTGCCGTTGAAGAGTCAAGGGATCGCTTCGAAAGAATTCGACCTCGTGTATGCGGTCAATGTGATGCATATCTCAAAGAATCTCTTGTTTAGCTTGAGTGAGGCCGGCTCGGCTTTGGCCGCTGACGGTTGGCTTGTGATCGGCGAATGCGTGCGGCCTTACGATAATCAACCCATTTATCCGGAATTGATGTTTCAGATTCTGGACAGTTTCACAAACGTTGAGACGGATCCAGAAGTTCGGCCGAATCCTGGTTTTCTAACTGCGGAGCAGTGGCGCCGCGCTTTTTCGCGCGCAGGCTTCACGCATACGAAAGTGGCGCCGGACATCGACCGGATTCGCGAGATTTATCCGCATTTTTTCACCGGCGCGATTTCTGGACAAAATATCGGAACGGCAAATGATCCCGCAAGTTCTCGGGACTAAAGGTTCAGAGGCGGATCGCTGGACGGCGTTGCCCGAACGCGGCACCCCGACTTCGCTGCGTGTGATCGCGTGGATCGCGGTGCATATTGGACGCGGGGCGGCAAGGCTGCTGCTGTACCCGGTCACGCTTTATTTTTTGATTACAGCACGTGCTGCACGCCGGATATCTTACCAATACTTGAAGCGCGTGCGTGGCAGTTCAGCCCGCTTTTGGCATGTCTTCCGCCATTTTCATTGCTTCGCCGCGACAATTCTGGATCGCGTTTATCTGCTGCGCGGTGAGTTCGAGCGCTTTCGCGTTACGGTCCACGGGAAGGAACTCTTGCAGCGCCAGATCGAAACTGGCAAAGGCAGCATCCTCTTAGGCTCGCACCTGGGCAGCTTCGAGGTGTTACGGGCCTTGGGAGTAATGCAGCGAGGCTTTCCACTGAAGGTGTTGATGGATACCGTGCACAACCAAAACATCACGCGCTTTTTCGACGCGCTTAATCCCAGGATTGCTGGAACGGTAATCGCACCCGATCGACCGGACACCTTGATACGGGTCAAGGAGAGTTTAGATAGTGGTTATTTCGTCGGCATGTTGGGCGACCGCGTCTTCGGTGGGGACAAGACAACTCAATGTCAATTCCTGGGTGCGCCGGCCACCTTCCCAGCGGGCCCGATTCTCCTTGCTGCCATGATGCGTTGCCCTGTTATTTTGTTTTTCGGGCTCTATCGTGGCGGGAACCGTTATGAAATTTATTTCGAACATTTCGCCGACGTGATCGCTTTGGAGCGGGATCGTCGCGCCGAGGAGACCCAACTCTGGATGCAACGCTACGCCGAACGACTCGAGCATTATGCGCGTCTTGCGCCTTATAACTGGTTTAACTTTTACCCCTTTTGGGATTAACGAACAAGGAGAACTGCCCACTAAACACACGAATCAACACGAAAAATTCTGCAGGTACGAAACATCGAACCTTTCGTATTTTTCGCGTGTTTCCTGGGCATTTAGTCGTTCGCGAATCGGGCTAGGGCTCGCACAATGTCTAACGGTATAGCGATCAACAAAGCGGAAATTCGGACGCTGATCCCGCACTCCGGTCTGATGTGTCTCTTGGACGAGGTCGCGCAGTGGGATGACCAATCCATTGTGTGCATTACCAATACCCACCGCGATTCGGTTAACCCCTTGCGCCGCGAAGGACACTTGTCAGCTTTGCATGCTTTCGAATACGGCGCGCAAGCTGCGGCAGTGCATGGAGGTCTGCGAGCCCGCTCGGCCGCTACAACTGCGGCTCCTGGTTATCTGGCCGCGTTGCGGTATGGACGTTTAAATGTCACACGATTGGATCAAATCCATTTGTCCCTTCGGGTTTGCGCGACGCGTATATTCGGCGATCGCGCCAACACGGTGTATGAATTCCTAATCTCGGCAGCCAGTGTTCGCATAGCAGAGGGACGCATCATTATCTTGGAGCGCGTCTGAAGACGCTTCAATCTCGCTACCGCGCAGTTTTCGCTCGTGCTCGTCCTCCTCGTCGGTCTCGTCGTCGGCTGCACGTATTGTCGATGACAAGAAGGACGACGAGTGCGAGGACGATTCCGACTCGGAACTACATCACGATTCCGCAATCCACACGTCAGCCTGCTGTAGCCACCGCCCTGCGGGCGGTCACATTAATGCGCACAAAAAACGGCTCACAGAGCCGTGGCTACAACTTCTACATCACGATTCCGCCATCGACGCAGAGCACCTGGCCAGTGATGTAGCCCGCTTCGGGAGATGCAAGAAACGCCACTGCGCTGGCAATCTCATCGGGTGTGCCGGTTCTTCCCAGCGGGATCTTGGCGTGAATCGTATCCTTAACTTCATCTGAAAGCCCGGAGGTCATGTCCGTAATAACAAACCCAGGCGCCACTGCGTTAACAGTGATATTGCGGCTGGCCAACTCACGCGCGAGCGACTTCGTAAGGCCGATCAACCCTGCCTTGCTGGCCGCGTAATTTGTCTGACCAGCATTCCCCATCAGTCCAATGACTGAGCTGATGTTAATGATGCGCCCGCTGCGTTGTTTCGTCATGGCACGAACAACCGCGTGACTAAAACTGAACGCGCCGCGCAAGTTTGTGTTGATGACCGCATCCCAATCTTGCAGCGACATCCGCATGGCAAGCGCATCGCGCGTCACGCCAGCATTGTTAACAAGCACGTCGACCCTCTTAAAGTCCTCAAGAATTCGGGCACCGATTTTCTGGACGGCCGCATGATCTGCAACATCGACCGCGTAAGCTTTCGCCGCATGCGCTCGAAGACGGTTAATTTCGTCCGCGATCGTCCTTACGTTTTCTTCCGTTCGGCTCACACACGCTACATGCGCGCCCTCGTTCGCGAAGCGTAACGCAATGGCGCGCCCGATTCCGCGTCCCGCGCCGGTGACGATTGCCACTTGACCTTCGAATCTCATATCGCTGTCCATTTGTAACCACTAAACGCCACGAATAAACATCAATTTGGTAGGGGCGATCACTCCCGTGAGCGCCACCAACGGCGCGCAGAGGACTGCGCGCCCTACCAAACACGGCAACTTCGGTTGCCCCTTACTCCACCACTCCGTAGCGGCGCTGGCGGCGCCCAAATTCTTCCACGGCGGCGACCAGATCCTTTTTAGTAAAGTCGGGCCACAGCTTTGGCGTGATGTACATCTCAGTGTAGGAAGTCTGCCAGAGAAGGAAGTTAGACAGGCGCATTTCGCCGGAAGTGCGAATAAGGAGATCCGGGTCGGGATAGTAGCGGGTGTAAAGATGTTTGCTGAACATTTCTACGTCGATCATTGCCCTATCGATGTGACCAAGTTCAATCGCGCGAAGCAAACTTTTGATGCCATCAATGATTTCCAGCCGTCCGCCATAGCTCAAGGCCAGGATAAGAGTGAGACCGGTGTTGCCAGCAGTTTGCTCGATGGTTTTGTGCAGTTGTTGCTGCGAACTCGCGGGCAAATCAGTCAATCGCCCAATCGCCTGCAGACGCACATTTTTCTCGATCAATTCCGGCGTTTTCTCCCTCAAGAATTTTTCCAGCAAACGCATCAGCGCAAAGACCTCCGTTTTTGGACGCTGCCAGTTTTCAGCTGAGAAAGCGTAAAGGGTGAGATACTCCACCTTTAATTCACCACAGCCTTCCACACATTCTCGCACCGCCTGCGCGCCTGCTTCGTGGCCCTTGATGCGCGGCAGCCCGCGCCCTTTCGCCCACCGGCCATTGCCATCCATGATAATTGCGATGTGGCGGGGAACGTTTTTGCTGCTCGCAGACATCGTTACAGTTCGTAATCTCTGGAATTTGTCGGCGCTAGGAAAATTTTAGCGTTCCGCAAATTCGAAATCTTGTCGAGATTCCCTGCGTGTCATTCTGATCCCGCACCTGCGGGAGAAGAATCTCTGACCATTTCCTCGATCGCAGGCCAGTGCAAAAGTCAGAGATGTTTCGCTTCGCTCAACATGACAGATTCGTTCGCCTGTGCGGTGGCTTACAAAATGATCGTCTCACCGCGTGCCGGCCCGACGCTGACCATGGACAATTTTCCTCCAGCTAATTCGGAGATGTATTTGACGTATTTCCTCGCTGCCGACGGAAGCTGTGAAAACTTTCGCGCAGAATGAGTGGGTGCATTCCAGCCGCGTATCTCCTTATAGACTGGCTCGCAATTGGCCAGTTGGCTGGCGTCGCATGGCGGAACATCAAGAGGTTTTCCATTTAGCCGATAACCAACACAAACGCGGATCGGGTCGACGTGATCAAGGCCGTCAAGGTTGGTAATAGCCAGCTCGTCAATGCCATTGATCATTCCTGCATAACGAGTTGCGACGGCATCGAACCAGCCGCAGCGGCGCTTGCGCCCCGTTGTCGCACCAAACTCGCGCCCCAGGTTGTGAAGCATTTGTGTTAATTGCGCGTCTTCGGTGGGCAATGCTCCCTCACCGACCCGCGTGGAGTACGCCTTCATCACGCCCACCACACGGTCCATCCGACGAGGCGGCACACCGGTACCTGTGCAGGCGCCGCCCGCTGTTGTGTTCGAAGAAGTCACATACGGATAGGTGCCATGGTCGATATCAAGGAATGTTCCCTGCGCACCTTCAAACAGGATTTTCTTTCCGCGCTCGATCGCTCGGTGAAGATACACCACGGTATTTGCCACGAATGGGCGCAAACTCTCGCCGGCTGCTAGATAACTTTCGTTGACCTCCCGAAAACTGATCGGCTTCGCACCGAGGGCCTGAAGGATTCTGTTATTCTCAATCAGCTTGGCTTGCAGCTTCTTTGAGAAAACAATCGGCTGCATCAGGTCGGACATGCGCAGCCCAGTGCGCGCCGCCTTGTCGCCATAGGCTGGACCGATCCCACGCTTGGTAGTTCCAATGCGGCCCCGGCGCAATTCGCGTTGCTCGTCGAGCATGCGGTGGTAAGGCAGGACCAGATGAGCGCAATCGCTAATGAGCAGGTTCTTATTAATTTTGACTCCCAATTTGCGCAAACCATCGATCTCAGCGAGCAGCGCGATCGGATCGACAACAACCCCGTTTCCAATCACGCAAACTTTGCCGCGTCGGAG
>DATASP010000048.1:0-4931 GCA_036269155.1 Candidatus Udaeobacter sp. | reverse complement strand
CTACAGGACGCGCATACTCGCATCATTATAGAATTCGATCTGCCGTCCCCCGAGTCGACGTATTACGCTCCACCCGTGGCTGTTTGCAAATTCGCTGAGCTCCGCGTCGGACATTTCTCCAAGAACTCGCAGCTCTGCGGGTTGCGTGACGACGTACTCAGATACGCGTGACAATACTTTCACGATTTTTTCGGCAAGAGCTGGGAGACCTGGGTGCATGGCGGTTCAGGGTGAACGATTCATCGCGAGCCTTGTTTTTGGGAATCCTTCTTCGCTGGGAGGTTCGGCGGACGCTTCGTTTTTCGATTTAAGGTCGGTCCCAGAATGCCATGCGCTTTGCGACTTGGCGAAGGTCCACGTGCGCTCGGTTTTTCCATATTGATCTCATTGGGTATTAAAGGCGTTTATGTCAAACACCTAACAGCTTCGGGCGCTCGCCGCAGCGAACGCCGCTGTAACAATCTTGCCATTACTGGCGCGGCCGCTTCGTACGGCTAAATTCTGCAAATGTCTTCGGAAACGATCGAGCTACGCGGGCATATTATCGACTCTCTCATTTTGCCGAAGGTGCTGGATCAAATTCTGACCCACGGCGCGAACTTCAAGATTACTGAGATCAATATTGGCAGAAAGCGAGCGGACCAAAGTTTCGCCCGAATCGAAGTGTCTGCCGAAACAGGCGAGGCGCTGGACGAGTTGATCCTGCGCCTTCGTCAGCAGGGTGCGGAAGTCGTGGAGCGCGCAAACGCGCAGGTGGCGCCTGCGCCGGCCGACGGAGTGTTTCCGACGGATTTTTATGTCACGACGAACCAGCAAACGTTCGTGCGCTTCGACGGAAAAGAAATGGAAGTCCAGCCTGCCATCTTCAATAGTGCGATTGCGGTTGATCGAAAAAGAGGCGGTGCGCGAGCGGTTAAATTCTTCGACGTCAAAAAGGGCGACGAGATTGTCATCGGGCATCAGGGCATCCGAGTTGTACCGCTGCAGCGTGCGACCACGCACACCGATGTCTTTCAATTCATTAATACCACCGTCGGTCCGGAAGAGCCGAAGGCAGCGATCATTCGCGAAATTGCTGAGGAATTGCGACGCGCCCATAACGCAAAAGGCAAAATCGCCATCGTCGCCGGCCCGGCAATCGTACGTACCGGCGCCGGCGGCCATCTCGTCCGGCTGATTGAAGGAGGATATGTCGATCGTCTTTTCGCTCGAAATTCATTCGCCGCTTACGATGTAGAGCGCGCATTGTTCGGAACCGCATTGGGACTGAGCCCAGATCTTGCCTTTGCACGAGCTGGGCAAGAAAACCATCTGCGCGCTATCAACACGATTCGCGAGGCGGGCGGAATTGCGGCGGCCGTGAGGCAAAAGATCCTCACCAGCGGCATTCTCCACGCATGCGTTCATCATAAAGTCGATGTCGTGCTTACCAGTGGCATCCGCGATGAGGGACCAATTCCAGGTGCAACAACGGACGTACTCGAAGCGCAGAAGATCATCCGCAGCAAGCTCGCTGACGTGACGCATGTGATATTGCTTGCGACAGTCGATTATGCGCTCGCTGTGGCGGGCATGCTGCCAACCAATGTGAAAACGGTCTGCGTAGATATCGACCCTGTGGCCGTGGAAAGAGCGATCGAACACCAGCCCTTGCAATCAATCGGCCTCGTCACAGATGTAGAGCCATTTCTTCGGGAACTTGCCGATTGTCTCACCGATTCGCGCGTTCGCGACTAGATGAGCGATGGTATGCGCCAGCTGCTTCTTTGTCCGCCGGATTACTACGGCATCGAGTATGAGATCAATCCCTGGATGAGCATGGCCCACGGGGCCGAGGCAGCTGTTGCCCAACAGCAATGGAAACAATTACATGCAACGCTTTCGGAATTGCATTGCGAGGTTCATCTGATTCCGCCACAGCCCAGGCTTCCCGATATGGTTTTTACTGCGAACGCCGGGCTGACCGTCGGTCGCAAATTCATCCCCAGTAATTTCCGCCACAAAGAACGCGCCGGTGAACAGCCGTTTTTCGCCAAATGGATGGCGCAACAGGGCTACGAAGTCGATTGGCTGCCGGAGAAACTTTACTTCGAAGGCGAAGGCGACGCGCTGTTTGGGGGCGATGTGCTTTTTTGCGGCTACAAATTTCGTTCCGACATCCAGTCGCATCGTGCCCTGGCAGACTTGCTTGGCTGTCTAGCCATCTCGGTAGAACTCGTTGAGCCGCGTTTTTACCATCTCGACACTTGCTTTTGTCCGCTGCCCGATGGCGGGGCGTTTTGGTTTCCATCGGCCTTTGACGAGTACGGCCAGCGCGCGATCCGAGAGCATGTAACTGATTTGATCGACGTTTTACCAGAAGAGGCGATGCACTTCTCCTGCAATGCGGTCGTTATCGAGCGCGATATTGTTTTGCCCAAAGGCGCGCCGAAGCTCGTGACCCAGCTACAAGATCGCGGTTACCGCTGCCACGAGTTGCCGATGACCGAATTCATCAAAGCCGGTGGCGCGTGCAAGTGTCTTACCATGTTCATGCCGCAACGAGAAGCGGTGCCGTAATGGATTGTTGGAGTAGTGGAGTAATGACCGGCAACACTCCTTTGCTCCATTACTCCGCCCGTTCCCGCTTTGCTCGCAGGACGGCTTCGATTTTTTCAAGTGGCAAGCAATTCATCACATCATCTTTGGCGAGCCAGCCTTTGCGCGCGATCCCAATTCCAAACCACAAATCCTGCAAACGCTCGGTGCGATGAGCATCGGGATTGATGACACACTTCACTCCTTTTCGTTTGGCCAACGGCCACCAGCGCCAGTCCAGATCGAGTCGCTTCGGCGCCGCGTTGAGCTCAACCCATGTGCCGGTGCGTGCCGCCGCGTCCAGGATGGCAGGGATATCGATCTGGTACGGTTCGCGTTTCAACAGTAGGCGGCCGGTCGGATGCGCCAGCATGGTAACAAATGGATTCTCGATCGCGCGGATCACCCGCTGCGTCATTTCTGTTTCGCTCAAATTGAAAACGGAATGGACGGACACAATCACGTAGTCAAGCTGTGCTAAGACATCATCCGGGAAATCGAGCGATCCATCGCGCAAAATGTCGCATTCAATTCCTGCAAAGACGCGAAAGCCATGCAGCTTCTTGTTCAAGTTTCGGATGGTGGCGATTTGGAAGCGCAGTTTTGGTTGGTCGATTCCGTGAGCTTGAATCGAGCTGTGACTGTGATCGGCGATCCCGAGATACTCAAGCCCCAGCGCCTGCGCAGCTTCAGCCATCGCTTCGATGGAGTTGTGTCCGTCGCTCGCAGTGGTGTGACAATGAAATGTTCCGCGCAAGTTCTCCTTCTCGATCAACTTCGGGAGAGAATGTTTCTCGGCAGCTTCGAACTCTCCCCAATTTTCGCGCAGCTCCGGCGGGATAAAATCGAGATCGACCGCGCGATAAAGTCCGGCTTCATCGTTAATCTTTGGAATCTTCTCCATTGGCTTTTGCTTTTTCGCTTTGGAATCGACTGGAACCGCCGCGAGACGATATTCGTTGAGCGTCCAACGTCGCTGAAGCGCGCGACTACGTAGCTCGATATTGTGTTCCTTGTTTCCGGTGAAGTACGCGAGCGCAAACGGATATTCTGCGGTGCTCACTACTCGCAGATCGCACTGCACTCCAGAACGAAGTCGCACACTCGATTTCGTCGGTCCTTGCGCAATGATTGATTCGACGAGCGGATGCGAAACAAAGAACGCCATGATCGCTTCGGGCTTTTTTGTCGCCACCAGGAAATCCAAATCGTGCACGATTTCCTTTCGCCGGCGATAGCTTCCGGCAATATCAACCTGCAAAGCCGCATCGTGCGCTGTCAGATCGGAGCGCAACCTCTCTGCTTCAGCCGCGACTTGGCCGAACTGGAACGAGCCGGCGTGGGCGGCGCGTTTCGCGATAGATTCGCAGAGTTTTTGCTGCGTGGTCTGCCCAAAACCCGGCAGTTCAGCGACGCGCCCGTCTTCGCACGCTTTCTGCAGCTGCTCGATTGAGTTGATGCCGAGTCGATCATAAAGAGCTTTTATCTTTTTGGCGCCAAGACCGGGTAACGAGAACAATTCCAGAATTCCGACCGGGAATTCCGCGCTTAATTCTTCCAAGTATTTGAGTGACCCGGTCGAAGCCAGCTCTTTGATCTTTAGCGCAATGCTTTTTCCAATTCCCGGAACCTTTGCTACTGCTTCTTCATCCTGAAAATTCGGAACGTTGCCGCCAAAGGTTTCGATCGCGCGCGCTGCGTTCGTGTATGCCCGGACCTTAAACGGATTCTCGTCTTTCAGTTCCAGCAGCGTCGCGATTTTCTCCAGAACAGCGGCGATTTCCTCTTTGGTCATCACCAAAACGGTTAACCGGAATTGCGCGCCCGTCGACGATGAAGCGCTGCGCGCGACTCCCTGCGAAATTGTTCGTCACATCCGACCACGCCGTTGATAGAATTTATAGCGGTCGATGATTGACTCGACGTACTTCCGCGTTGCGGGGAAATCGACGTTTTTGAGAAACGTCCGCGCCGATGTGTCGGTAACACCGTTTTTGCTCCACCGCTGGGCGCGACTGGCCCCGGCGTTGTACTCTGCCAGGGCGAAAGGAACCGGATCGGATTGAAGCTTCCAGTGTTCGACTGCGCGACGCAAATACCACGTGCCCGCCTCCAGGTTTATCTTCGGATCGAAGAGCTGGTCGGAATGGAAATCGGCGATCTTATTCTCGCGAGCCCATTCGTTGGCCGCTTTTTCGGTTACTTGCATGAGCCCGCGCTCCCCGTGGCTGCCATATTTGTTCGGATCGAACCGGCTCTCACGCCAAACGACCGCTTTCACCAGCATGGGATCGAGCTGATGTTCGACCGCGACGACGCGAATAAGGCGGTCGTACCGTTGAAATCGCGCCGGG
>DATASP010000047.1:0-2691 GCA_036269155.1 Candidatus Udaeobacter sp. | reverse complement strand
AGTTTCTTTCTCAGCATTATTTTGACGTTACTAGGCTGGATTCCAGGAGTCATTCACGCTTGCCTGGTGGTGAACGATTATCACGCTGAGCAGCGCGCCGCCGCAGCCGCGCATTAGGCCGAGCGGGCCCACATTGATCGCTTCACCCTTTTGTTATCTGTTGGCGCTGAAAGCGTCGATTCATGACAGCCTCGGGCAACGCCCCAGGACTTTAAGTTACATAGCGAGCGAGCGCTGAAAGCGCGACTCAGCCTTCTAGTGAATCGTGCTTTCAGCGCTCGCATTTTTGGTTTCCGCGAATCCTGGGGCGTTGCCCCAGGCTCGCGATGAATGACGCCCTTTTGGCGCTAAACGCGTAGCTCCTACATTGAAGGAGCGGAATTGCTTTGCTTCGCTTGGAACAGGAATTTTTTGCGCGGGCGGACGTGCCCGCTACAGTTCGTTGCAATGAAATTCGCTGTGATCCAGTTTCCCGGTTCGAACTGCGACCAGGATTGTGTCGCGGGCGTCAACGCCGTGGATGGATTGCATGCCGAGTACGTCTGGCACAAGGAAACGTCGCTCGATGGGTTCGACGCGATCGTGCTGCCCGGGGGGTTTGCCTATGGTGATTATCTTCGTTGCGGAGCTATCGCTCGCTTTTCGCCGGTCATGAAGGCAGTGATCGATGACGCGCGCGCGGGCAAACTTGTGCTCGGCACATGCAACGGGTTTCAAGTTTTGTGCGAAGCCGGCCTGCTGCCTGGCGCGCTGGTGCGCAATCGTTCGCTGCGTTTCGTGTGCGACATGGTTTTCACCAGAGTGGAAGTGGAGGATTCGCCGTTTACCCACGGCTGCCCAAAAGGGACTCTTCTCCGCCTGCCGGTAGCGCACGGGGAAGGCTGCTTCTTCGCCGACGCGGAAACGTTGCGGGCGCTGAACGCCAACGAACAGGTGATTTTACGCTACGCGGACAGCCAGGGCCGGATCGTTCCAGAGGCCAATCCCAATGGCTCAATCGAAAACATCGCTGGCATCTGCAATCGCGAGCGAAATGTCTTCGGTCTGATGCCTCACCCTGATCGCGCCTCCGACTCGAGGCTCGGGAGCGCAGATGGCGCGAAGATTTTTCAGTCGATGATGGAGACGATTCTCGCAAGTCGTTCGCCAAGCGCATCCGAGCGCGTGGCACAAGTCGCGTGAGTCTCTTCATTACCGGGACGGACACCGGCGTGGGAAAGACCCATATTGCCGCACGCCTCTTGCATCTCTTGCGCGCTTCGGGCATCCGGTGTGCCGGGATGAAACCGATTTGTTGCGGAGATCGTCGCGATGCCGAAGCCCTTCTGGCAGCCGGCAGTGATTGCGTCGCGATCGATGAGGTAAATCCAGTTTGGTTAAAAACACCGGCCGCTCCTATCGTGGGCGTTCTCATGGAGAAAGTGACCATCGATGTCGAACAAATCCTTTCTGCTTTTCGTACTCTCCAAGAGCGCGTCGAATACGTCGTCGTGGAAGGAACAGGCGGCTGGCTGGTACCGATTCGCTCAAATTATTTTGGCAGCGATTTGGCTGGCGCAATGAAGCTGCCGGTTCTTGTGGTTGCAGAAAACCGGCTGGGTTGTCTTAACCACGCAATCCTCACCGTGCGAAGCATTGCCGCACAGCAGCTTCGGTGCGTGGGTCTTGTATTGAACAGCGCCGAAATGGCCAATGACATAGCGGCCCTGACGAACGCCGATATTCTTAAGCGTATTCTCGATGTTCCACTGCTTGCTGGACTAGGAGAAAACCTGACGCAACTCCCAGTGGATTGGCGACTTATGCTCGATTCGACTACCAAAGAAGCGTGTTAAGCTGATACAGGATTGTAAAGAAAATGAACACATTTCGGCTGAATCGGCTCGAGTCCGCTCTGTGTGGGAGGATGGCATTGCTATTGCTTAAGATAGGGTTCGGAAGGATTAACTACTATGCTCTTACAAAAAACCTTACACATGAGCCAGCCGCTGGGAGAGTGCAAAGCGCGTCTGGGCAGCATCCAATCCTATCGGCGGCAGTTTTTAATGGTGACGCGCGCGACTGTGACATCATCTAAGACTGTCGATTTCAGCTTTCGCGGTCCGTTCGGTTTTGAGGCGCACACCGTCATTTTGTCGGTCGATAGCGAATCACCGGACCAATATGCGTTCGAATCTGCGGGCGGTAACATTGCTCTCATGGGCATTGTTGATTTCTCTCAGATTCGTTCAAACTGCACCGAGGTCACGCTCGCGGTACACTACGAGATCAAGAACAAATTGTTCGCCTGGCTCGACCGCCGGCTGCATTTCGTGGACAGTTTCGTGACCGCCGAATTGCGCAGCATCCGTGCGCATTTTGAAGGCATCGCAGCAAGCTATCTCGATAACGCGCGTGTTATGCCCGTACTCCAAACGGCCACTGCTTGAGGAGACGGAAGTCGAAAGAGCCATGCAGCTGGGGGGCTTGCATGGCTCTTTTGTTGTACGCGGAACCCCTACGCGATCCGCACTGCGTGCCTTTTGTCGAGACGAAGAACTTGACCAGATTTCACTTGGACGATTGCCTTGGGGTCGCGAACCGTCTGCCCATCCAGTTCGACGCTTCCCTGCTTAATTAGCCTGGAGGCTTCGCTACGCGATTTCTTGAGGTCAAATGCTTCGCGATAAGCGCTCCAAACCAGAGTCACAA
>DATASP010000046.1:0-6633 GCA_036269155.1 Candidatus Udaeobacter sp. | reverse complement strand
TCGATGACAGAAGTTTTTTCAACGCGTGGAAAGGTCGTCGGCAAGCTGCCGACGACAACAGGCTAGCAGCCTGTGCTCCCCGGAGAGGATATTCGCGCGTTTTCGTGAATTCGTTTATCTTTTTGGCAATGGCGGATAAGCCTTCCAAACTGAAGATTGCGGATCGCGAGTTCAGCTCGCGTCTGCTCGTGGGCACAGGGAAATTCGCGTCCAACGAGCTGATGCGGGATGCGCTTATTGCAAGCGGCACGGAATTGGTGACGGTCGCGTTGCGACGCGCAGATATTTCCGGCAAGCACGATCCGTTTGCGAACATTCTCGATTTCATCGATCCGAAACGTTTTCTTCTCCTGCCGAATACGAGCGGCGCCCGCAACGCGGAGGAGGCTGTCCGGTTCGCGCGTCTGGCTGCGACCGCAGGCTTGCCCACATGGATCAAACTCGAGATTCATCCTGATCCGCGATATCTGCTTCCGGATCCGGTTGAGACATTGGCGGCTGCGGAAATTCTCGTGAAGGAAGGGTTCACCGTGCTCCCCTACATCAATGCCGATCCAGTCCTGGCGAAACGATTGCAGGACATCGGAACGGCCACCGTGATGCCGCTGGGTTCGCCGATCGGCAGCAATCGCGGTATCGAAGCGCGCCTGCAAATCCAAATCATCATCGAACAAGCCACAGTGCCGGTAGTCGTTGATGCCGGGTTGGGCGCGCCAAGTCACGCAGCCGAAGCGATGGAAATGGGCGCCGACGCTGTCCTCGTGAACACGGCGATTGCAATCGCTTCCGATCCGGTCCGCATGGCAAAAGCGTTCAAGAAAACAATCGAAGCAGGCCGCGAAGCGCGCGAAATCGGATTAGCCGAAAAACTCAGCGCAGCGGCGGCCACCAGTCCGTTGACCGGATTTCTGAAGTGATAGCGGCACGAAAAACCGCCCTGCGGTCGCATCTGTTTAGCGTCCATTGATTCGCCTCTCTCCTTTCGTGAAGGGGAGAGGATTGAGGTGAGGGGATGTCGACCAGCGTCAGTACGAAGAAAAACCCTCACCCTGCCCTCTCCCTTGGGAACGGAGAGGCGGAATTAATCAGGTACATGCCGCGCAACAATGTAACGTTCTTCCCTACAGCGCGGTCTCACTTACCAGCGATTCTCGATGTCTGATGCCGCGTCTCGTCTCTTTTTGCAATCGTCTCAGGCGGCTCATCAATGCGACCTTTGCTGCCGAACGCATCCGATCGATGAATAAAATTCCGTTAAGATGGTCACATTCATGCTGAATCGCCCGCGCAAGAAATCCGCTCGCCTCAATGTGGATGGTGCCTCCTTCCAATGTTTGTGCACGAACGATAACCGACTGAGGCCGTTCAATGTCGCCGGTGATTTCCGGAAAACTCAAGCAGCCTTCGAGGCCAACTTCAGTTTCGCCGTGGAGCTCGATTTCGGGGTTAATCAACACCAGCGGCATCGCCGTCTTTGGATCGATATCTGTTCCGTCTAGTTTCAGCATGCTCGGCCGGTCTTCGACTGCTGAAATGTCGAGTACCGTCAGTTGCAACGCTTCACCAATCTGCTGCGCCGCAAGTCCCACACCGTGCGCCGTATGCATCGTCTCAAGCATGTTCGCCGCCAGCTCCCGAACGCGATCGTCGATTTCCTCGATCCGTTTGCCCTTTGCCCGAAGGATCGGGTCCCCATACTGCAAAATCGGCAGGATCATTTTTCTTCGTGGGTAAACGCAGGCAAATTTCTCACACCCGCAAGTTTTAACGCGTCCATTACCTTAATGATTGTGCCGAACGACGCTTTCTTGTCCGCTTGCAACGCGAGAGCCGATTTGCGCGCTTCAGGTAAATCACGCACCGCGCCCTCCAGTTCCTCCACGCTCATCACGCGTCCATCCAGCTTGAGCTCATCATTTTGATCGATGCTGACAATCGCGTGTTCGAGTTCGCCCGGTCGTTTCTGCGCAGTTTTGGATTCCGGCAGATTAATCTGCACCTCCGGCTGGTCCTTCTTGAAGGTCGTCGAAACGACAAAAAAGATGAGCAGGATAATGAGAATATCGACGAGCGAGACGATAATAATGAGAGGCGCCCGCCGTTTTCGCACTGCGAATTTCATGTGCTCAGATGCGCCGTGCCATCTCAGGCTAGCGGCGTCGGAATCGGTATCTGTGTGGTGGAGGGCGATCTTACTGTTTCAAATTCGCGCGACGAGCGACCGTAATAGAGTTTGTTGATTAACTCGACCACCAACGTCTCCATCTCCACCGACATGACCTCCACTTTTCTTGAAAAATAGGTGAACCCGATCAGTGTCGGCACCGCAATCGAAAGTCCGAAGACGGTGGCGTTCAATGCTTCGGCAATTCCGAGCGCAATCTGGCGCGTATCCGCTGCGCCTGAGCTCAATCCGAGATGGGAAAAAACATGGACGAGTCCCGAGACGGCGCCGATCAGCCCGAGCAAGGGAGCGATGCCGACGATGACTTCAAGCACAATGAGACCTCTTTCCAGCCGAACCATCTCGTGACGCGCACGAGTTTGGACTGCTTCGATGTTTTCGGAACGCGGCGCTCGCAGATATTGCAGCGCCACACGAGTGATCCGCGCCAGCGACGAAGGATCGTGATGCACGATTCGCGATAGCAGTTCGGGACTTTCTCCCGGCGCCAGACGTTCTATTTCCTGTTCGATTAGCAGCGGCATCACGTTTTTGCGTCGCAACGCCAGCCCGCGCAAGATCATCGTCGTCACCGAGACAATCGAGCAGGCCAGCAGCGGCCACATGAAAAGGCCACCTCTGGTAAAGAATCCGAACACGGTATTCGCGATTCCCGACGTTTCGGCAATGATCCAGGCGACGATCATCGGTTTGGAAAAATGATGAAACCGAGTCCGTCCACTTCCAGACCTTCGGGTGGCAGCGTGTTCGCGACCTCTTCGGGAATCGGCGGAAGATGCGCTTCGATCACCGATCGCACGCAAACATTCGCAAACGCCTCGTTCGAACTGTTCTCAGTGATTTTGAGACCTTTTACTTGTCCGCTCCGATCGATACTAAATCGAAGCCGCAACGTACCGATGGTAATTAAATCACGCTGCTGCTCTACAAAGACGTACCAGCGTGAGCCAATTGAATCTGCCACGATTTTTTGGTAGCGACCGAGCGGTGTGCCCAAAGCATTCACCGCCGAAATGCCGCGACTCGTGATGTTACCGGTGATGTGTGTTCGCTCCTTCTGCCGCCGGTATGCAGACTGCGCTTGTGATGCTGCGGTCGAGGACTCAGACGGAGCAGTTGGCTTTTGGGTCAATAGCGCAAATTGCTCCGCAGCGGTAATTGGCGCCGGTTGCGGAGCAGTCATTTGTTTGGGTTGCGGCGCGGCGGTCGACTGCTGCGGTTGCGCTCCCTTTGTTTCCAACGAGTGCGGATTTGTCTCAAAATCCATTAATGGCCGATCCTTCCCATCCTGTGACGGTAACGGCATTTCACCAACCGCGGCGAGCTCGCTTGCTCCAATCGAGTTGGCGTTTGATTCGAAGGTTTTCTCCTTCGGCTCAGGGGCTTTTTTCGACTCGTCTGTTTCTATAAACGCGGAATTCTTTGGAGCCGATGTTGGTGATAAATCGATCAACGTGAGTTCAGCCGGTTTTTCCTCAACCGGAACACTTGGTGAGAAGACGCCGCTGAAGGCAGCAAGCAAAAATGCCACGACCAAGTGGAGGAGAATCGCGGCAAGCAACGCCCAAGAAATCGTTCGCGCGTCGTACTCATGATCGCGAAGGCTCTCGGGGTTGCCCGACTGGGCGAACATGATGTCAGCCGTTGTCATGACAGCGGTGTCTTGATGGTGAAGGATTCAGGCTCCGGGTTTCAGCTTAAGACCGGAACATTATCTCAGCCCGGCAGGACTGACAACTTGCGCCAACCTGTCATTCGGAGTCCCGAAAGCTTTCAGGGTCGAGGAATCTCTCGATACTTCTGTCTTCCGGGAAGTTATCCGCGCGTTCTTCCTTTTGTCATTCCGACCGGAGCGAAGCGCAGTGTCCCGCTCTTGCGGGATTGCTACTCCTGACTTTCGTAAACCTGTCCGCGCGTGATGAAACAAGTACTGCTGTGCATACCCGCCGTGTTTGCCAAAATAGGCTTCGGAAAATTCACGCAGCTGTTGCGCCGTCACTTTCTTCCGACGCGGGAAATAACGCCGTCTTAAGACCCGCTCGATCCAGACGTCGATTGGGAATGCGCAGAGCCGCTCGTAAGCAAATAGCATCACGCAGTTTGCGATCTTTGCCCCCACACCCGGCAATTCGCACAGGTTGTTCCGAAGATCGCTATCCGGAAGCGTCGACCATGATTCGAGATCACATTCGCCGGAACTGACGAGCTGTGCTGTTGCGCGGAGGTTCTTCGCACGATAACCGAGCTTGCATTCGCGCAACTGACTTTCGGAAGCTCGGGCGATTCGCTGCGGTGACGGGAAAGTGTACATCACTCGACTCCCGATTTTCCGTTGGTCACCGAAGCGATTCCGGAGCGCCGCGGAGATTTGGCGAATGTGCGCCACCTGTTTCATGGAAGAACAGATGAACGTGGCCAGACACTCCCATTTCGGCTGTCGAATGATCCGCAACCCGCAACAAAAATCGCGCGCCGCATTCATCACCGGATCGTTTGGGAACGACTCGCAGATCTCTGCCAGAGGGTGATCGAGGCCAAAATAATGCGCGATCATTCCGGGGAGCACACGCGTCTCGTCCGCCGCAGGACGGATTCGCCGTGGTGAACGTGTTGGTTTTGGCGTCCCGCCAAAACGAACTTTCAAAACATCGTTCTCTTGCTCCGCGTAAACCACGTACTGCCCGATGGTTCCTACAAATCCGCCGCCGGCCTT
Source organism: Candidatus Udaeobacter sp. (assembly GCA_036269155.1). Classification (GTDB taxonomy): domain Bacteria; phylum Verrucomicrobiota; class Verrucomicrobiia; order Chthoniobacterales; family UBA10450; genus Udaeobacter. The sequence goes on along the minus strand of DATASP010000046.1, from coordinate 1,735 downwards.
CTCCCAATGAAAGACCTGCCCGGAATCGAGTGTCATCGCTAGATTGAAATCGGGTGCCGGAATCTCCATGGGACGAACGCCTCAACGTCCAACGCCCAACGCTCAACGTCCAACGTTGAACCTCAGAAAATTTGCTTTTCGGCGGTGAAATATTCTGTCAGCTAACGTCCGCATGGACAGCCGGCTCGCTATCGATAGCGCAGTTCTTCTTCTCTATTTCGTCGTGATCATTTCCATCGGCCTGTACATGGGCCGGAAGGAGGAAAGCCTTGCGGATTTCGCACTCGGCCGACGCCAGATTGCCTGGTGGGCGATCCTCGCGTCACTTATCGCCGCGGAAACGAGTGCCGGCACATTCTTCGGCACGCCCGGTGAAGGCTTCACCTTTCGCAATTACACGTATCTCCAACTTGCTCTGGGCACCATTCTGGCGCGCATCCTTGTGAGTTACATTTTCATCAAGCCTTATTACGACTACAAAGTCTATTCGATTTACGAATATCTGACCGCGCGCTTCGGCGTCGGCACGAAAAATGCCGCATCAGCCGTTTTCCTTTTTACCCGCGTGCTCGCGTCCGGCGCGCGGCTGTATGTCGCTGCGATCGCACTTGCGCTGGCCTACGAGATGGTGCGAGGCGTGCGGCCGAACCAAACTGAAACGCTTTTCATCTACATCGGAGCAACCGTCGCGATTGTTCTTTTGACAGCGATCTACACAACGCTGGGTGGAATCAAAGCCGTCATTTGGACAGACGTCATCCAGGCTTCCCTGATGATCGGCAGCGCGCTGGTCGCACTCGGTCTGCTGTACTTTTCCATCCCAGGCGGCTGGAACGAGATCGTGCAACGCAACGGTGGATTTCACATCTCGGATTTCATCACGACGGGACTGAGCCCGGCCAAGACAGGATGGGACAAGATCAAAGGAATGTTCGCGATCGAGTACACGATTTTTGCGGGCCTGATCGGATCGACGTTTATGACCATGTCCACACATGGGACGGATCAGGACATGGTCCAGCGAATGTTGACCGCGCCCGATGTGCGCCGCAGCCGTCGATCCGTAATCATGTCCGGGCTCGCCGATATTCCGATCGCTTTCACGTTCCTGAGCATCGGCGTTTTACTCTGGGTTTTCTACCAGACGCACTACGATCCGAATTTGCCAAAAACGCCGAACGAAATTTTCTGTCACTATATTCTCTATGAGATGCCTGTCGGCATGCGCGGTTTGCTTCTTGCCGGGATTTTCGCCACCGCCATGGGCTCGCTTAGCACGGCACTAAACGCGCTCGCCACCAGTTTTACTCGCGATTGGTACGAGCCCTACATCAATCGAGCATCGACGTCGGAACAAAGTTTGCGCGCAGTGCGTTGGGCCACGGTTTGGTTTTCGGTTCTAATGATCGTCGTCGCATCCGTAACATCGTATCTCGTCATCGTTTACCCAAACGTGCGCATCATTCCGATCGTGCTCGGCATTTACGGTTACACTTACGGCTCGGTGCTCGGTATCTTTCTCGCCGGCATGCTGACGAAATCCCGCGGAAATGATGGGGGCAACCTTCTCGCGATGATCATCGGCTTCATTGTCGTGGCAATACTCAGCGGCCTGCCGAACAAACTTGCCGCGCTCTTTGGAACGATGGCCTACAAACAACCACAGTGGCTGCCAGTAATGGAATTTCCCTGGTGGATCTGCTTCGGCACCATCGTCACCTTTTCCGTGGCGATT
>DATASP010000045.1:0-3066 GCA_036269155.1 Candidatus Udaeobacter sp. | reverse complement strand
AGCGCTATTGCGTACTCATTTTCAGGATTTCGCAAAAGTCTGATTCGGTCAGCGCCATCACTGACAAACGTGATTGCCGAACCAGCGGAAGGTTCTTTAGCCGTGGATTGCCTTTGATCTCGCGGAGCGTAACTGCCAACGGTAAGGCTTTGACTGGAGCAATATCGACCGTTGCCCAATCGCCTTCCTTTGCGGTTGGATCTTGGTAGGCGCTCCGAGTTACCTTCGCGATCCCTACTACTGATTTGTCTTCACCGCTGTGATAGAAAAGCACTTCATCACCTTTTTGCATTCTGCGCAGATTATTTCGCGCAGCATAATTGCGTACGCCGGTCCAGCTCGTTTTGCCTTCTTGGACAAGGTCCGACCAGGAGTACGAAGACGGTTCCTGTTTCACCAGCCAGAAACTTTTCATGCGGAAAGCTAACTCGGCGACATTGAGGCAAGCAACTTTCAGTCAGTGCTGTAGTGTGCGCTGTCCTCAGCGCATTCATCATGGCCTGGAACCGACGCGCTCCGCCAAAAACAGCGGACGCTACAGCCATCGCGTTCGACATTTCAGCTACTTTATTTCACAATCGACATCATGCCGCGGCTGCCATTCATCACGTTTGAAGGATCGGAAGGGTGCGGAAAATCCACACAGGTAGAAAGGCTCGCGGCGCGGCTGAAGAAATTGCAGATTCCGTTTCTTATTACGCGCGAGCCAGGCGGGACGTCGATCGGTGAAACAATTCGCGAACTGCTTCAGTTTGCGCCCCATAACTCTAGCATGATGCCAGAGACTGAATTGCTCTTATTCGAAGCGAGCCGAAGCCAGCTCGTGCGTGAGACGATCAAGCCGGCTCTCGAGCGAGGATTGTGCGTGATCACAGATCGTTTCTTCGATTCAACAACTATTTATCAAGGTGCGGCGCGACGCTTGGATCGCGAAATGGTCGAGCGCTTGAATGCATTTGTGATCGGCGATTGCGTCCCGGATATCACTTTCATCCTCGATGTCGACGCCGCCACAGCGGAATCGCGAATGCAGAAGAAGCCGCGCAGGGCGGATCGAATGGAACAGGAACCTGCTGAGTTTTATGAGCGTGTTCGGCGAGGATATCGCGACCTGGCAGCGCGCGAACCAAATCGCATCGTGTTGATCCACGGCTCGCGCAACGCGGACGAGATCGAGAACGACATCTGGAAAATACTTTGCTCCCGTTTTCCACATCTGACCGCTGACGTCTGATCTCTGACCTCTGGACCAACATGGCTTTCTCGCGCATGATAGCATTTGAGTATTTGTGCCGCGCGCACCAACAGAACCGGCTGGCGCACGCCTATTTGATTACAGGACCGCTGGGCAGCGGCAAGGAGCTGCTGGCAGCGGATCTGGCGAGTCTCGTTAATGGCACACCAGCTGAAAATGTGTTCTCAGCCAAAGCTAGGGACATTTTTGTTGCCCGACCTGAATCGAAATCCCGGCGCATTGTGATAGCGCAAATTCGGGACCTTGAGCACGCGCTCCAAATGCGCGCATCAAACGGTCGGCGCAAAGTGGCTATTATCCCCGATGCCGACCGGCTTCAAACCGAGGCCGCGAATGCGTTTCTCAAAACATTGGAAGAACCGCCGAAGGACTCGTTGCTGCTTCTGCTAAGTGCGTTGCCCGAGGCTTTGCCGGAAACAATTCTTTCCCGATGCATTTCGATTCCACTCGAGCCAAACGGCCAGCCCCAACGCAGGAACGAAGAAGAGAAGCTGGTCAAGCTACTCCAACAAGCTTCCCATGAGAAAAGATGGACCGTTCAGTTTGCCTATGGGCTTGCTCAGGAATTTCAGCGTCTGCTCCGCGGCGTGCGGGAGGAGGTGAAGTGTGAAATCGACGAGGCATCGAAACAGGAACAAATGCGTTACAAGGATGCTACCGACGGTGCGTGGCTTGAAGAACGCGAGCAATACTACAAGGCGCTAACCGAAAGTCTTTACCTACAGCGACGCGCCGGGCTCCTCGAAACATTATTCGTTTGGTGGACTGATGTTCTTCGGGAGACCAAAGGCGTGGCGCAGCGTAGTCTGCCTCGGGTAAGAAAAGAAACCGCCGCACTCGCAACTCGGTTCGGCTCCGCCGAAATTCTAAAACGCATCCGTTCTTTAGAAGGATTGCGTGACCATCTGGGTCGCAACGTTCACGAAGCTCTCGCGATCGAAGTCGCCTTTCTGACAATCTTCACCGCATGATGCTCTTACCGGGGCCGCTGACCTCGCCCGTACGGTTGTAGAGGCGTTCGCCGTGGCATCTAATCTGCGTCCCACCCACGGGTACGCACGGTTGACAAAAAGACATCCACCCTTATCCAGTATCCACGTATGCGACATATTTACCGACTGATTTTGCTTTGTGCCGCTAGCTCGGTGCTGCTGCTAACTGGTTGTGCAACCGGAGGACGGGTGAGCGCGGGTGGTCCGTACCACGTCACCGCGTATAAGCCACATGATCCTTCGGCCGTGCGCGTAAAAGTCTCGCTTTCCAAGGAGAATGTCTATGTGATGGAAGGCGACCGCTGCTTGATGTCGGCGGCTATTTCGGTTGGCTTGCCCACGAAGCCCACACCAAGAGGCAATTTCAACATCTACGCCAAACAGGAGCACAAGCGTTCCGGGTCGTATGGATTCAGCGTGCAAGGCGATCGCATTGTTCCTTCGACGGGGGGAGGGGGCGGCCGGTACGTTGGTTACCCGATGGGTTACTGGTGCGAGTTCGCTCCTGCCTACGGGTTTCATCAGGGCTTTGTCCATCCTGTGCCCCACACTCACGGTTGCATCCGGTTGAAAGGCGAAGCGGCGGCGAAATTTTACGCGTTGGTGCGGATCGGGACTCCGGTGAATATCGCTACTTCGCAGCCGGAGGATGAAACAATCGGGCCAAAAGTCCAGCGGGTGGACGATTCACGCACGCCTGATCCTCCGGCCTCTCTTATGATCACAGAAGGGGCCTTTGAAAAACCGAGTGGGCCGCTGCTCGAATAGCCCAGACTGCGGCGCGTTGCCGCTCTCCCTTACCTGTGTCATCTTAAGCAG
>DATASP010000044.1:0-3522 GCA_036269155.1 Candidatus Udaeobacter sp. | reverse complement strand
CCCGATCCATCACTCCACCGCGTGTGCATTTGCAAATCGCCGCGCAGATTCCTTGCCCATCCCAGTTTTGTCGCCAGCAGCTGTCTCGCTTCAGCGAGCGAAATGAAATCCTGGCGAATAGCGGGAACTGGCTGCTTTGAGTGCGGAGGTTTATCAAGCCATTGCTTGATTTGTTTCTCTATGAATGGCCCAATTGCGCGCAGTTCAGTCAGCGATCGGTTGTGCGCTGCAAGCTCAGCCACTTCTTCCGGCCATAAGAAGGCGCTGCGCGCAGCCCGTCGAAACGCGCGCGAGAGAATACCACTCTCGGACTCCGCCTTCCGGGCAAGCAGCTCCGCAATGTCTGTATTCGACAACACATTTGAGAATCGATTCCGATTGTAACTTCAGGGGGCTTCCCAAACAACCGCCGGCTGGGATTACAGTCTAGTTGCACCCATTTCTTCGCCGAATGCGATTTTAATAATGATGGCTGAGACCGCCGAGGAAATTTCGCAGAAACCCGAAATCCGCAAAGAGCTGCAGCGAGCCAGTGGTGAAAAGCGTACCGAAAAGGTCAAGGCGCACGGCAGAGACAGACTCTGGTTCATCATACATGCACTTGTCCTTGCTGGTTGCATCGCAGCTTACGTTATTCTCAGCTGGAAACTGATTCCGCTGCCGCAATCAGCTCTCGGTCTTCTCGCACGAATTTTGCGTGGCATAGTGCTGGTGGTGATCGTTCTCAGCATTGCCCGAGCTATTTCCGTCTATGGCTTGGGCCGAATCGAGGATCCTTCCACTCGGTTCACTCTCCAGCGCATTCTGCATCTGGTCGTCGCTGTTGTTATCGCAGTTATTGCGATCTCGATAATTTTCGTCAATTGGTATGCCGCCGCTGCCGCGCTTGGTGTTGGTTCGATTATCATCGGCCTCGCTGTACAAACCCCGATGAAAAGCTTCATTGCCTGGATTTATATCCTCGTTCGCCAGCCTTACCGAGTAGGTGACCGGATACAAATAGGTGACGCTACCGGAGACGTAATCGACGTTGGCTATCTGGATACGACTCTGTGGGAATTCGGAGGCAAATACATTTCAGGCGATCATCCGAGCGGTCGGGTGATCAAATTTCCAAATGAGCAAGTGCTCGACGAAATCGTTTACAATTATTCGTGGCCGCTTTTCCCTTACATATGGAATGAGATTAAGTTCCCTGTCGCCTTCAACTCCGATCTCGAGTTCATCGCCAGCACGATGCAGAGAGTTACTGAGGAAGAGCTAGGTAAAGAGATGATAGACCGCGTGCAAACGTTTCGTGACTTGCTCGCCCGAACGCCAGTTGACGAATTGGAAGTTCACGAGCGACCGCGTGTGATTTTTCGGGTAAGCGAAAATACGTGGCTCGAAGCCATCGTCCGCTATCTCGTTTCTCCGCGGGAAGCTGGTCGCGTGAAAACGCGGTTGATCAAAAAGCTTCTCGCCACGCTTAATGCCGCCCCCGACAAGGTAATGTTCCCCGCGGGCGCGAATCGTTAGGCGGAGGGTATCAAATCCGGACTGCAGCAGCAGCGTTATTTTCGCCGAAAAGGCGAGAAAGCGATCGCCGGCTCGCCGTCAGGAAGAAGCGGATGGAGGAGTCTGTGCAGCTGCGGCTGCTTTCGCGGCCGCAGCTTTGGCGGCTGCTTCTGCCGCAGCCTTCTTCTTAGCTTCAGCGGCTGCCGCCGCGTCCGCGAGATTTTTATCAACCGCGTCAGCTTCGATTGGATGAATTTTGTGATAGTACTCGTTAGGCTTCGACAACTGCTCCTTATCCTGGAGCAGCTGTTGAAAGCGTTCGCGCTTACTCAGCTCGAAGTCCTTGTCCATCTTGATCGCTTCGAACGGACAAACCTCCACGCAAATCTGGCAGCTCATGCAGACCGAGATGTCGATGTCGAATATCTTCGGATAAAACTGCGGTTTGCCCATGTAGTCGGGCTTTTTGTCATCGCTCTTGACGATGTAGATGCATTGCGGCGGACATTCCTTCTCGCAAATTTTGCATGCCACGCAGCGCAATCCCGCATGCTGATCGTTCCCGTCGTAAATCAGGAACGGGAAATTGCGATAGTTTTCCGGAAGTGGACTGCGCTCCTCCGGATATTGCACGGTGATCAGCCGCTCCTTGTCGAAATAACTTCCGACGAAGTTTCGCGCGGTGACCGCCATCCCTTTGAGTATGCCCGTGCCAATCATCGATCTACTTCTCCCATGACGATATCGATGCTGCCGAGGATTACCATTACGTCGGCGACGGTATGGTTGAGGCAGAGGTCCTCGAGCACGGTGAGATTAATGAAACTCGGCGGGCGCACGCGGTAGCGATACGGATTCGGGCCGCCGTCGCTAATGAGATAAAATCCGAGCTCGCCTTTGGGCGCTTCAATTCGTCCGTACGCTTCGCCGACAGGTGGCCGGAACGCGCGGATCTTCACCTTGGGATTCACGATCGGTCCCGGCTGAATTTGCGCCAACGCCTGTTTCAAGATCTCGAGGCTCTCGCGCATCTCCAGCGCGCGCATCATCAGTCGATCATAAGTATCACCATGTTCGCCCAACGGGATCCGAAATTTGAAACGCGGATAAAATCCGTAGCCATCCACTTTGCGAATGTCGTAGTTCACGCCGCAAGCGCGTAGCATCGGACCCGTAATTCCAGCGCTGATCGCAAGCTCCGGCGAAAGTTTTCCGACGTTCTGGGTCCGCGCGATCACGATCTCGTTTTGCAAAATAAGTTCTTCGAACTCGTCCAAAAACGTCGGGAATCGATCGACTATCTTCTTCGCGCCTGTGAGCCACTCATCGTTCGCGTCGACCCGGCAGCCACCGAAGCGCATGTAGTCGCACATCATGCGCGAGCCGGCGAGCGATTCGAACAGATCGAGAATTTTCTCGCGCTCGCGGAACGCGTACATGAGCGGCGTACCCCACGCGCCCATGTCGCTCAACAAAAACCCCAGGAGCGACGCGTGGTTTTGCAGTCGAGTGAGTTCGGCGAGAATGACGCGCAGGTATTCGGCGCGCTCCGGAACTTCGATGCCGGCGAGTTTCTCTACACTGAGCGCGTAGGCCCAGTTGTTGCTCATCGAACAAAAGTAATCGAGCCGATCGGTGTACGGCATCGAGCCGAGATAAGTTGTGTGCTCGCCGATCTGCTCGTGATTGCGGTGCAAGTAACCGAAAACCGGCTTGAGTTTGCGCACGATTTCCCCGTCGAGCGTGACGTTCATGCGAAAGACACCATGCGTTGATGGATGCTGCGGCCCCATCGAGACTTCGAGCAACTCACCTTCCAGCCGCGAACTCATGGTTACGGGAGGCCGCTCCATGGCTTCTAGAGTTTGAACTGTCGCGCTCATTTTACATTGTCATCCTGAGTCGCGGAGCGACGAAGGATCTCTGATTGTTCCTCAAATCTCGAATCCCAAAAATGTCCAGAGATCTTTCGCTTCGCTCAACATGACACTTCAGGACGGTTTTAATTCCTCTTCGGTCGGCCGT
>DATASP010000043.1:0-6824 GCA_036269155.1 Candidatus Udaeobacter sp. | reverse complement strand
CGGGCCGGCTGCCCTTCCTCTGTTTTGTCTTGCACCGCATGGGGTTTTTCGTGCCTCGCGAATTACTCCGCGAGCGGTGAGCTCTTACCTCGCCTTTTCACCCTTGCCTGCGCTTTTCTCAAAGAACCGGCGGTATGTTTTCTGTGACACTTTCCGTCAACATCCGTCCCGCGGCTGCGGGACGAACATTGCCCGCGTATTTTACGCGGCATGCTGCCGTATGGTGTTCGGACTTTCCTCCAGTAAATCCCGCCAAGGCGGGACTCACCAGCGATCATCTGCCATCGGCGCATAGTCTAACACAATCACGAAAGCGGGAAAGCAGGTAGAGAGGGGCCTATGCAGCAGTTGCCATGACTCAAAACGGTGACGGAACCGCGATCAAAAAAATGATGATCATTGCCAGTGCGATGATCAGCTTGGCAAGCACGGCGCCAATGTTCCCGAGCAAACTTCCCCACCCCGCGCGGCCAGCGTCAATCATACGTTTGCCCGCGATGACTTCACCGACGATCGCGCCGATCACCGGACCAACGAACAGGCCGATCAGGCCGAAGAACAATCCGACCAGCGCCCCCAGAATCGCGCCAAACGTTCCCCATTTCGTTGCGCCGAAATATTTCGCGCCGAAATAGCCAGCGAGAACATCGAGCCCGTACGTGGCGAGCGTCAGCAGCACCAGCACAATGATCGTTTGCCAGCCAATGCTCTTATCCGGGCCGAGCATGATCCGATGAATGATCGCAGCGGCGAGAATAATAGTGGTACCCGGGAGAACCGGCGCGATGGTGCCGATCAAACCGACAGCGAAAAGCACAATCGTCAAAAACCACCAGAACAGTTCCATTCGCGCGACAGCAAAATTTTTGATCCCTGCAGTAGTCGATCTTATACTGAGTTTCCCCTGCTTAAACTCAAACCGGAGGATTGTTTATGCCACTTGCTGTTGGAACCAAAGCGCCAGACTTCACCTTATCGACAAAAACCGCTGACGGACCGAAGCAGATCAGGCTTAGCGAGAGTTTGGGGAAGGGAAACGCATTGCTGCTTTTCTTTCCGATGGCGTTCACGAGCACTTGCACCACGGAAATGTGTGAGGTCAGTGCGGGTCTGAACGCTTATACGAGTATGAACGCCGTTGTTTATGGAATTAGCGGAGACAACCCGTTTGCGCAGGAAGCGTGGGCGCAAAAGGAAAAGATCACGGTCCCTTTGCTGAGCGACTATGAACACAAAATCGCGAAGGAATATGGCGTGATGTACGACTCGTTCCTGCCGCAAATGAATCTCGGGATGAGCGGCGTCCCCAAGCGCTCTTCGTTCATCATCGACAAGAATGGGGTGATCCAATTCGCCGAGAGCAATGACGACGCGCGGCAGTTGCCAAATTTCGACAAGATCAAAGCGAAGCTGGCGGAGCTGAAATGACAATCACTGCATGACTGACGAATTTAAAACGCTTAAAACATTCGACGCCGGTAAAGGACGCGAAGGACTCCTTTTTTCATTACCGGCACTGGAAGAACAAGAAATCGGCAAAGTTTCGCGGTTGCCGGTGAGCATCCGCATCGTGCTCGAATCGGTCCTGCGCAATTGCGATGGGGAAAAGGTGCGGCGCAAAGATGTTGAAGCGCTTGCGAAATGGAACGCGAAATCACCCGCGAACGCGGAGATTCCGTTCGTGGTTGCGCGTATTGTTTTGCAAGACTTCACCGGAGTTCCGCTGATTGTCGATCTCGCGGCGATGCGCAGCGCTGTGCAACGGCTCGGCCGCGACCCGAAGATCATCGAGCCGCTGGTACCGGTCGATCTGGTTGTCGATCACTCCGTGCAGGTCGATTTCTTCGGTTCGCCGCGCGCGTTGGAACTCAATTTGGACATGGAGTTCAAGCGCAACCGAGAGCGTTACCAGTTTCTCAAGTGGGGCCAGCAGGCGTTTAAAACGTTCCAGCTCATCCCGCCGGGGATCGGGATAGTTCATCAGGTAAATCTCGAGTACCTGGCGAAAGGTGTTTTAAGCACACCTGTAGCCGGGGTCGATGACCCCGGCGCCGCGATCACAGATCGCGGCTACAGCCTTTTCTTTCCTGACACGCTTGTTGGGACTGATTCGCACACGACCATGATCAACGGTCTTGGCGTGGTTGGCTGGGGCGTGGGCGGAATTGAAGCGGAAGCCGGCATGCTCGGGCAGCCGGTTTACTTTTTGACGCCCGAGGTGGTCGGCGTGCACATGAGCGGGCAATTGCGCGAAGGCGTCACGGCGACGGATCTCGTCCTGCACATAACGCAACTCCTGCGTGCGCAAAAGGTGGTCGGCAAATTTGTTGAGTTCTACGGCGAAGGCGCCGCATCACTGCCGGTGCCGGATCGCGCCACGATTGGGAACATGTCGCCCGAGTACGGCGCGACCATGGGTTTCTTCCCGGTTGACCACGAATCAGTGAATTATTTGCGGGCCACCGGACGCAGCGAAGAGGTATGCATCGCTTTCGAAGATTATTTTCGCGCCCAGAACATGTTTGGAATGCCGCGAAAAGGCCAAATTGATTACAGCGTTGATATCGATTTGGATCTGGCAGACGTGCAGCCGAGCGTCGCCGGACCGAAGAGGCCTCAGGATCGGATTAATTTGCCAGAGCTCGGGCGAAAGTTTCGCGAACTCCTCGAAAAACCGGTGCACGACGGTGGTTACGGAAAGAAACAGGTCGATCTTCGCGAAAAACATGTCGTCGAATTGAATGGCAGCGCGCCGCGCAACGGAGCCATGTTTTCTACCGATACAAAGGAGGACCAGGGGATCACTCCAGGCGAAGCACGTAACGTGCTCGAGATGGTTGCAAACCGGCCGACACCCGATCCGAGCAAAGAAATTGAAGCTGAATCGAGCCAAGTGTTCCTACATGGGCGTACTCACATCGGCCACGGCAGCGTCCTGATCGCCGCGATAACGAGCTGCACAAACACAAGCAACCCGAGCGTGATGATTGCGGCGGGATTGTTGGCGAAAAAAGCAGTAGAGCGCGGGTTGCGTGTCGATCCTGGCGTGAAAACGTCGCTCGCACCCGGGTCGCGCGTTGTTTCCGATTACTTGGAAAAGACCGGACTCCAAACATATCTCGACCAGCTCGGATTCAATCTCGTCGGTTACGGTTGCACGACTTGCATTGGCAACTCGGGACCGCTGCATCCAAACATCGAGAAGACAATCCACGAATACGATCTGATTGCAGCTTCGGTCCTTTCGGGAAATCGGAATTTTGAAGCCCGCGTGCACCAGCATATCAAGGCGAATTTCTTGATGTCGCCACCGCTGGTTGTCGCCTTCGCCCTCGCCGGCCGAGTTCACATCGATCTTTCGCGCGATCCGCTTGGCAAGGACAAGGACGGCAAAGAAACCTTCCTTCGCGATCTCTGGCCGACTCTTAGCGAGATCCAGCGCACGATGCAGAGAGCGCTCACACCCGAAACGTTTCGCAAATTGTATCGCGATTTTGCCAACCAAAATCCCAAGTGGAACGAGATTCCCTCGAGCACCGGCGACGTTTACCAGTGGGATGAAAAGAGCGATTACATTCATGAGCCGCCGTTCTTCCAAAATTTCTCGATGAAGCCCGGACACATCGAGGAAATCCGCGGCGCACGCGCGCTTGGCATTTTCGGCGACTCGATAACGACCGACCACATTTCCCCCGCAGGTGCAATCAAAGAGACTTCGCCGGCCGGGAAGTATCTAATGTCCCGAGGAATCCAACCGCGAGATTTCAACAGCTACGGCAGCAGGCGAGGCAACGATCTGGTCATGACGCGCGGGACGTTCGCGAATGTGCGCATAAAGAATTTGATGGTTCCGGGAACGGAAGGAGGCGTGACGAAATATTTCGGTCCGAGCCGGACTGGCGGTTCAACGAATGGCGAGGGCGAGCAGATGTCGATTTTTGATGCGGCAATGAAGTACGCGGAGACCAACACTCCGCTGCTTATTCTCGCGGGACACGAATACGGCAGCGGCTCATCGCGCGATTGGGCCGCGAAGGGAACACGTTTGTTAGGTGTGAAGACAGTGGTCGCCGCGAGTTTCGAACGGATTCATCGATCAAACCTTGTAGGCATGGGCGTGTTGCCGTTGCAATTCCCGGAGGGAACAACGGCGCAATCCCTACAACTCGACGGCTCGGAAATTTTTTTGATTACCGGATTGTCAGACACAATCAAACCCGGACAAACAGCAACCCTCGAGATCGAAGCTAGAGGCCAATCAAAGCGCTCGGTCCCGCTGAAGTTGCGCATCGATACGCCGATAGAGATTGATTACTACCGGCATGGCGGAATTCTGCCCTTCGTGCTGCGCCAGTTGCTCTCGAAGTAATGCTTGCAAGAGCGTCTCTGTGACACTCCGTTCGCTCCGGCAGGCATCCGCCGCGGCGGACGCCCTACAGCATCTGGCGATTGTGCACCGTTATCGACGAACCGTCGGCAATGAATGCAGATCGAGGTGGCCGATTTAGGGTTTCGGCAAATTGTTGACCGTAAAGGCTTGCGACGTCTGCGTTCAATTCGAAATCGCTCGCATTCCAAATTTTCCATCGCGGGTGCTCGACCCTGTATTCGCCGCAGCCACTGCGAAGGGAAGTGTAACCCCAATAATGTTCAGTGATAAATTCCGCGTGGGTGCCCGCCAGAATTGCCTGCGGCTCGCCAGTCGCCTGCAATCTAAGTGATTCCCATTTGCGACCGCGTCGCCACGAGAATTCCACTTTCAAATTGGAATCTCGATGTTCGATTTCGTGTTTCATCGGTAAGGCCACATAATTCTCCCCGTAACATGCGCGCGCGACGAGCGCGATCGCGCGCCGGGGGACAAGCTCGCGGACAAAAACCACACCGCGCCGCCACGTATCCGCCGATTTTCGCCTTACGTAGAAACGCAAATTCACTTCTTCAAAGTCGCGGTGCAATGGGATGGGGACACCGAGAAGACGCGTGTCGAGAAACAGAAATCCGACAACGCTGAGAAAGCTCTCACGATTATCGAAGTCGATCTCTGTGCCACGCGGGACCAAAGGCGCGAGCAGGCGAGGATCGACGACATAATTTAGCATGGCGAGGTAACGCCAGTTAGCAGTGAGAAATGGTTGCACGTTATGATCCTGCCTTCTTAATCGGCGGCGGCAGATTAGTCGGCAGTACGAACGCGATATCGTTCGACCCCGATCCGGGGTCACTGCAACAATTTTTCCAGGAACGGACTACGTTGCGTGCCGAGCGCAGTGGCCCGGGCGTAATGCTGTTTCGCGAGTTCTTTCGAGCCGGGCTGCGAAGTGATAAGAATGACCGCCAGATTGAAATGCGCATCGCCGTCGTCGGGATTGTTTGCCAGAGCCTGAAGGATTTCCTTTTCTGCCTGTTGCTGCCGGCCTTTTTGGCTGGCCGTGATCCCCAAATAATTGTGAGCAGTAGCGCTCTTTGGATTGATCTCAATCGCCCTCGTTAACTCAACCAGCGCATCGTCGAACTTTGATTGCCGATAATGAATGATGCCCAGGGTGGTGAGCACAAACTCATTGTCGGGCGCCATGGTTACGGCTTTTTTCAGCACTGACTCTGCGGGTCCCAATTTGCCGCTGCGAACATAAACCACGCCAAGATTGCAAAGCGCGTCAAAGTTGTTGGGATCTTTCGTCAGGATGTCCTGATACTGCTTTTCCGCCGTCTGATATTTGCGCTGGTCGAGATTTCTCCTGGCGACACGCGCAAGATCCTGGAGTTGGTGTTGCTTTTCTTTTGTCAGTTCGCTTCCGCGCGCAGATTTTGCTTTCGCGTCTGGTTTGACGTCGGCAACCGCATCCACCGGCGATTTCTTTTCAAAAACGAAACTCGCGCTAAACACGCTATTTCGCTGGTCTGAAACTGAGACCACGGGTTGCCGCAGCAAAGCGAGCTCTTCGGTGCTTAGTTTTGCAACCGGCTGCGCCAGAAATTCGATCTGTCTGTTCAGGTTCTCCGATCTGATTTTTAATCTACTCAGTTCCGCCAACACCAGGTTCCTTGTCTCATCACGACGGGCTTCTTCCTGGCGCTCCCGCACAACAATATTTCGCAAAAGCTCGTTTTCTTTTGCGAGTCGAGCGGACTCCTCGCTGTTTGCACCCGCCAGCTTCGCAGCCTGAAGGTCCATGCCGGCGTCATCCAACTGAACGTCAAGCTCGGCAGCTCGCGCTGCCAAATAATCATTTCTTTTCTGAGCCTCGGCCAACTGCTGTTGAAGCTCTGCTAATTGCTGATTCATCTCGGCAAATTTCTCCGCCTTAGCCGGGTCGCTCTCGCTAAGGGTTCGGACCTTTTCCTCCGCATCTGCCAATTTCTGTTCCAGATCGTCCTTCTCAGCCAGGAGTAGCTTGACGTCCTGTTCGGTTTCCTTCGCGACTTTCAATTGGGCGAGCGCTTCATCGCGCTGGTGCTCAAGCGCGGTGATTTGTTTATTTGTGTCGGCAAATTTCGCCTGAACATCCTCTCTTTGCTTTTCCGCGGTCGTACGTGCCTGATCGGCTGCGGCAACGGCGCCTTTCAAACGGGAAACCTCCGCGCGCAATTGCTGCTGCTCCTTAATGCTGGTCTCCTGCGATGCCTGGGATGCTCTTAGGGATTCCTCAGCCTTTGCAAGTTGATCACGCGTCTGCTGTTCCGACTTTTTCGCTTTTTCAAGGTCGTGTTCGGCGTTTTCAAGTTTCGCATTTGTTTCCTTTAGGCGCGTGTTAACGGTTTCCTTTTCTATTCGTGCGGTTTCAAGTTCATTCCGCGCTTTGCCGAGTGCCGCCTGCAAC
>DATASP010000042.1:0-11016 GCA_036269155.1 Candidatus Udaeobacter sp. | reverse complement strand
CAACGGCCAAACCAAGCATCCATCGCCAGCCTTCAACACTGGCAAAAGCGTAATCGGTCAGATATGCAACGACGATGCCGACAGTGACGGCGAGTTGAAAGAGCGATACAACCCAGCCCCGCGCATGCGGAGGTGCAACTTCGGAGAGATAGACTGGAACGTTTGTTGAGGCGAGACCAATTGCCGAACCCAGAACGACGCGGCTGGCGATCAGAATCGCGGGAGATGGCGCCACTGCGCTGGCAAGCGCGCCGATGCCAAAGATTGCCGCAGTCACAAGCAAGACCCTTCGCCGGCCGAAACGATCGGCGGCTTTTCCACCGACGATCGCGCCAATGGTCGCTCCCAACAAAACGCCACTGACAACGACTTCCTCGGCTGCGGTCGTGAGGTCAAATTCGCGTTTGATAAAAATGAGCGCGCCGGAAATGACACCGGTGTCGTAGCCAAACAGAAGGCCGCCCAAAGCGGCGAATGATGCCGCGATATAAACAAACCTTGCGCCACGCATGTGTGCATCGCTTCGTGCGGCGATCTCGTTATCAGCCATAATTTCCGATTCTACACAGCCACACGAGTGCGAGAAGTCTGCGCCTGGCAAAACAGCAACTCGACGGCGTCTGACACAGACGCCCTACAATAAATTCCACTATTTGAGCGGCATCTTTGAATTGTAGGGCGTTTCTGTGAAACGCTGGCAAATAGCCTTTGCCACAGCAGTAATTCTTCATAGAGTCGTGCGCTTCAACGCGAAGCGATGATCACTTTTCTGGCCTTAAATATCCTCAACTTCGGCGTGCCATTCTCGATGGTGTGCGCTGTGATCGGTCTTGCGTTCGCCCTTTTTTTGATTGCAGCAGTGATTCGTTCACCAGCAGGCAACCAGCGAATGCGGGAGATCTCCGGCGCCGTTCAGGAGGGCGCCAAGGCCTATCTAAATCGCCAGGTGATCACGATCAGCTCCATCGCGGTGATGATTTTTATTTTGCTCTTCATTTTCAAAGATCGCCCAACGGCGATTGGCTTTGTAATCGGCGCGTTTTGCTCGCTTTCGGCGGGTTACATTGGGATGCGAATCGCTGTGATCGCGAACGTGCGGACGACTGAGGCCGCAACCGTGTCGATCACCAAAGCCCTGCGAATGGCATTCAACGGGGGTGCCGTCACGGGTTTGCTCGTGGTCGGACTCGCGCTTCTGGCGGTCTCGATTTTCTACACCGTCGTTGCGCATGTCGCCGGGTTGCAGATGGCGATCAGTAGCCTTGTGGGTCTTGCTCTGGGGGCTAGTCTCATCAGCGTGTTCGCGCGACTTGGTGGTGGCATTTACACCAAAGCCGCCGATGTCGGCGCCGACCTTGTGGGCAAAATCGAAAAAGGCCTCGAAGAAGACGATCCGCGTAATCCAGCGACGATCGCAGACAACGTCGGCGACAATGTGGGAGATTGCGCTGGTATGGCCGCCGACGTCTTCGAAACCTACGCTGTAAGCTTGATCGGCGCGATCCTGGTCGGCGCGCTCACCTTGCCGGGAAATCAGGCGGCCGTGATTTACCCGTTTGTGCTCGGCGGAATTTCTGTGTTGGGCGCAATTTTCGGCGTTCTGTTCGTGAACTTCGCCGGCGGCAAACCGGCCAACGTGCTCATGGGCGGCGTGATCACCAGTGCGATCATTTCGGCTGTCCTCTTCTGGCCGACCACGCATTACCTGTTCCCGAACGGCATCGTGGTGGCCGGCCAGATGCGCTCACCCGCACAACTGTACTGTGCATCGTTCGTCGGCCTGCTCATGACTGCCGTCGTCGTGATGATCACCAATTACTACACATCGATGCGGTACCGGCCTGTGCAAAAAATCGCGCGTGCCTCAGAAACAGGTCACGCGACGAACATCATCGCCGGCCTGGCCGTTGGTCAGCACGCCACCGCGTTGCCAGTAGGTTTCATCGCAATCGCTATTTTGCTGAGTTTCCATTTTGGCGGCCTTTACGGAATCGCCATCGCCGTGATGTCGATGTTGTCGATGGCCGGCATCATTATTTCCCTCGATTCGTTCGGTCCGATTACCGACAACGCGGGCGGCATCGCGGTAATGAGCAACCTGCCAAAAGAGGTACGCAACGTTACTGATCAACTGGACGCCGTCGGCAACACCATGAAAGCGGTGACCAAGGGCTACGCGATTGCTTCAGCCGGTTTGGCCGCCCTCGTTTTGTTTGGCTCATATGTACAGGAACTCAAGGCACACGTCACACGCAACGGCGATCCATTCGTGTTCGAGTTTTCGCTTAATGATCCCAAGGTAATCATTGGCCTGTTCCTCGGTGGATTGCTTCCATTCATATTCACGGCGTTTAGCATGGACGCCGTTGGGAAAGCCGCCGGTGCCGTCGTGCGCGAAGTACGCCGGCAACTCCAGGTGCATCCCGGCATTATGACCGGTCAGGAGACACCTGAGTACGGCACGTGCGTGGACATCGTGACCAAAGCGGCATTGCGTGAGATGATCGTACCGGCGCTGCTGCCGCTGATTTTTGTGGTAGCGGTGGCGGTGATTCCGCAGCTGGGCCCGGTCGTGCTCGGAGGCTTGCTGGTTGGAACGATTGTAACCGGGCTGTTTGTTGCCATTGCCATGACCTCCAGTGGTGGCGCGTGGGATAACGCGAAAAAATTTATTGAGGAAGGAAATCTCGGTGGCAAAGGTTCCTTCGCTCATGCCGCAGCAATCACTGGCGATACGGTGGGCGATCCTTACAAAGACACGGCCGGACCTGCAATCAATCCGATGATCAAAGTCGTGAATATTCTCGCGATCCTAATCATCCCCATTTTCTTCTAGGAAAAGTTGCGCGACTCCGTCGGAAAAGGAACTAGTGCTCTTGATTTAAGCTTGCTTTAAGCGAAAGTACCACACAGTCTTCTTCCCCCCACAATGCCTCGCGTCTTAATCATCGAAGACGATGCCGAGAACCGGCGCGTACTCGCAGACCTTTTCGCGCGCGAAGACTGGAAGGTCCTGGAAGCAAAGGACGGTGAGGCGGGGCTGGAGTTGGCGTTGCGCAATCGGCCGGAGCTGATTCTGTGCGACTTGTTAATGCCAAAATCGAACGGTTTTGAGGTATGCCGCTCCATTCGCGAACAATTGCAACCAACCAAGATCATCGTGGTCTCAGGCCGCGATTATGGGGTCGATCGAACCAGCGCTCTTGAAGCTGGCGCAGATGAATATCTGCTGAAACCGATCACGTGGGAACTGCTCTCCGGCACGATCGACCGGCTCCTGCCGGAAATCCCGCGTCGTCCCGAACCAAAATCTGTTCCGGAACGTGAATCGGTCCCTGCGCGAATACGGCTGTGGGGCGTTCGCGGTTCAATTCCGGTCCCTGGACAGAGCACAGTTCGTTATGGTGGAAACACCAGTTGTGTGGAAGTGCGCGCCGACGGCGAGATCATCATTCTCGATGCGGGCACCGGGATTCGCCTGCTTGGTCTCGCCTTGGACAAAGAATTCGGACGTCGCTCAATGAAGTTGACTCTTTTGATCTCACACACTCACTGGGACCATATCCAGGGACTGCCTTTCTTTTCTCCCGCGTACAATCAGAAAAACCTCATCCGCGTTTTGGGTTATGAAGGCGCTCGCGCTGGTTTGGCAAAAATTCTGGCCAGCCAAATGGAGACGCCGTTTTTCCCCGTCAGCTTACGCCAACTCCCAAGCCACCTGGCGATTCAAGAACTGAAGGAAATGGAGTTTCAAGTCGGAACCGTCGAGGTGCGGTCCAAGTTTGCCAATCATCCGGGAATTTGCGTTGGGTACCGCCTTGCCACCAGCTCAGGATCAATCGCCTACTTTCCCGACAATGAACCATACGAGGAACTCAAGCTGCTATTGGCCTCGCGCGATGGAATCACCGAGCACGAAGCGCGGGATTTTGCCACTGCGGAGCGTAGAAAGATGGTGGAATTTCTCCAGGATTGCGACCTCGCAATCATGGACACGCAATATACCGAGGAGGAATACGCGAAGCACATTGGCTGGGGCCACAGCTCAGTGGACAGCGTCGTTTCGCTGGCGCTTGATGCAAACGTGGCCAAGCTCCTGCTTTTCCATCACGATCCGAATCATGACGACCAGATGATCGATAAAATGGTGGAACACGCGCGCGCGCTGGTGGCAAGGAGCGGAAAGCCCCTGGAAGTCGATGGCGCTCGAGAAGGCGCCGAGATCCTGCTAGAGCAAAGAGTCGCGGCTGCCTAAATCCTGCCGCATCGTGCGCGCTGCGATTTGCAGCGCCAGCTATCGCCTTTAATTTTCTCCCTCATTGCCTCGTGGTGTAACGGTAGCACTAGAGACTCTGGATCTCTCTGTCTAGGTTCGAATCCTAGCGAGGCAGCCACGTAAACCCCGAATGCTTTCGGCGCACGTGGCCGTACCGCCTTTCACGAAAAACCGCGTGACGAAGTTTTACGCGGTTCAAATCGTAACGAGGCAGAAATCATTTTAGCTCGCATGCTGACATCAAAAACGTCATCTGAGCAAAGCCGAATGAAGTTGGGGCTGTGTCTGAGCGATTGATTCCAACGGGCGAACGATCTGGATTGTTCACGCCATCGCGGCGACGGTCAACGCTTCATTTGGCCCGTCTTTGTGCTCTCGCCCTGCTCTGATTTCGCGGGTGAGCAGCGCGCCATTCCCGCTGTTTCCGTGTGTAATACTCCCGCCAGTATTCAGCCGTGCGTATTCGGGGACGGCCGCGTTTATTAATCTTATCCACAAATATTCGTCCTTGTATCATTCTTCTCCGACAATCGCGGAGCGAAGTTCCTGAAAATCTTCTAAAAAGCGGAGACTTTATCGCGTTTCTGGAACTTGAAGCGGCGATTCAAGATCACGGCGGAGCCGGCGTGCCAAGCTGGCAAGAAACACGTGTCAGGTACAAAAGCGTAGGACTAAGGTCTAATAGGCCCATAACGCGCAGCCCCATATCGTTAAACCGATCTGAATCAGGCGGAGGACTCTCCCCGCTGGGTTCTTGGCCTTTTCCAGACCCCGTCAAACCCACAATCAATTTAGCGGGGGAAAAGAAAGGAAGAACCCGATGAATCCACTAATTCTTCGACCCGGGCTGAAGAAGCCCGACGGGCTGGACCTACGCTAGGACGGCCGCCTTATGTGATCGCCAATCCAATTCAACCTCAACAAAAAATAAAAACGAAAAATATGACAACTCTACACTTAAGAAAATCAATTGGCCGGTCGCCTTTGCGGCTCGCTTTCGTTCTCGTCCCGCTAGCGCTCGTTTGCTTCAGGCTTTCGCCCGCAGTGCGAGCGGAGAATCTGCCCTTCCGAGTTGGGGACGAGGGCACGATAACGTTCACCAGCCAGACCACCGCGACGACGGCCGGGACCGGCAATGCTATCCATATGGGTAATATCAGGAGCGACGGCAGCTTGACGATCGTCGGCCAGACCAGCTGTAATGGTGATGTCGGCTTCTCGGTCGAGATGCAGGACACTTTCACTGCGGCTAACCGAGACCAAGTCACGACCACGATCACCATGCAGTTATGCCCGATTGCGCCAGGGATCTACCACGGCGTCGGAACCTACGTCGTGACGGGTGGGACCGGGCGATTCGCAGGCGCCACCGGTTCGGGAGTGTTCGACGGCACAGGCAATTTCAACACTGGCACGATCATATGCGCTCTCAACGGGACCATCTCGATGAACCGCCACTAGTTCTCAGGACATTGTAATGATCTTCCGGTCGGTCGCGTAGGAGACCGCTAGAACGATCGGAGTCGGTCGGCCGCGTCCGTGTGACTGTCTCGCAGAGAGATCGTGTCTGACTCTTCGGTTTAGCCAGATAAAAGATCGAAGGCTAGGTTCGAATCCTGGCGAGGCAACCACGTAAAGCCCGAATGCTTTCCGGGCACGTGGCCGTACCGCTTTTCACGAAAAACCGCGTGACGGAGTTTTACGCGGTTCGAATCCTAGCGAGGCAGCCACTCCACGTAAAAGCTTCTTACGAACTCACGTGGTGCCAGTCTTCAGATCCACCGCGTGAGGCGAAACCTTTTACGCGGTGATCGAAACGCACGAGCACGCGGACGATTTCAAAAACCCGTGAAAAAACTGTAGTGTTCTATTTCTTGGGTCGATACAAGATCGTTAGAAGCACGCTGCGCTCGTCACGACGGGTTCACTCGAAAGCCGGTCTTGGTGAAAAACCAATAAACGCCTCTGGAGTAAGAGTTTATTTCTCTTGACATTTTTCTGAGAACTTCGTACGGCAAATCCCGGAGAAGTAGAGTAAGCACTGGACCAAGAATCCAAGGGCCGGCGGAAAAATTAATGGCTAAACCCAGAATACAAAAATGAAAAACAGAACAAAATGCACTTTGACGACCTTAGTGCTGCTATTTGTCGCTTTGGTTGTCTATATGCTCAACCTCCAACGCGCGTATACGGCGCCGACGATCGCGCCGGCCACGGGCCCGCTCTTTTACACGACGTACTGTAACCCAGGTGGGGTTAGAGTCTGGTCCATCCAGTTCGATTACGACGGCGGCACCAACATCACTTACACCAACAAAACTCCCCTCGCCCAAACGCCGGGCGCCGATGGGATCATCTTCGATACAAGCGATCCCCAACCCAATCGCTATCTACTCATCGGTGGCCAAGCCAATCAGGTTTACAGAGTGGACCGGAACGTCCCCTGCTGCCCTGGCTCGTTCACTTCGGTTAACACACCGACCAGCTCCTTCCACGTGGATATGAATCCCTTTAATTCGGGCTTTTACACCATGGCCGAACCTTCAGCCCCGAGCTTCGTGTCGCTGCCGTGGGTCCCCGGCTCCCTCGGGACGGCGGTAACCCTAACAGGGGATGACACGGCCGTAGTCAGCATCTCTTACACGCCAGGGTTCAGCATCCCCGGCGACGCGTACTACACTGCCAGTACCGCAAGCGGAGACGGCGCCTTCGGGGTGATCCACTTCAACACCGCTACCAACGCCACCACCACAAGGGTCATATTCCCGCTCGAGGCCGCGCACGGGATGGTTTACGATCCGTTCAATGGCAAGCTAATGCTTTGCGGCGGCAAGCACATCACGCAGATCACACCCGCTGGTCTCGGCTCTACCGTGTTTAGCGACTTCGATGGCTCAGCTTTCGGGGCGGTCCAGTTCGACCAGTGCGCCGTGACCGGCATCGGGCACGTGTTCGCCGCCGACAACAACGGCTTCATGATGTTCATAAACTACGCCGGAACCAACACGGTCCAGCCCAATAACTTTGCGCACTACGACCTAATCGAATTTAATTGCCTCGACGACGTAGCACCGCTGGTCGGCCCAGGCGCGCCATCACCGACGCCTACAGCTACGGCAACGCCTACAGCTACGGCAACAGCAACAGCTACGGCTACTGCTACAGCTACGGCTACTGCTACGTCTACGCCGACGGCTACGCCTACACCGACGCCTACGCCAGCAGGGGGTTGTCAATTTGCGACCTCGAGCGCGAACAATTTCAACAATTTTTCGATCAACGCCGGCGACTACATCTGGTTTACTAGCGTGCTCAAGGCGCAGAATTTGCCCTCGAATGCGCCGGTGACGATCACGTTTACTAATCAAACCATCACCAGCCCAAATTTTGGGCCGCTTTCTGTGCCGGACGCGACCGTGACGTTTGATCCAAACGTAAACTTTGCTACCACGACGTTCGGCCCCGGCGGGGTGTCGACGACAACGGTACCATCGAATCCCACTCTCAAGGGCAATACCTTCTTTTCGGCTCTTAGTTTCTTGGTTCCAGCGAACCTGCCTGGATCAGTACACCCCGTTAGCTGGAGCGGCACGATCAGCACGGCTACGCCGGGTGTGAAAGTGACTTGGCAATGGGCGGGAGCCGTTTACCCCAACGCCCATTTCAGCGCTGACCCCAGCCTTCTGGGGGTAAAGCCGGTGGACGATAAGGTGCAAAACCCGTACCTAAACGCTGACCATGCCGGAACACCGGAAAACTTTAAGACATTTACTCTTCCTGGGGCAACGGGAGGCGGTGCCACCAATTACACCGGGAGTCTCGGCCCAAGTAAAACGGTTGGACCATGTCAGCCGTAGAACTCAACAAGTAACTTCAAGATCCCTAAACGCCCGCGACGAGTTCATCTTGTCGCGGGCGTTTTCTTTAGGACATCACCGGAATTTCTGGATCTCCGCTGTGCTGATTCAGAGTCCTAACCTCGCCGTCCGCCGGGTATGGGCGAGATGCCCTCGTGATTTCTCTACCCCGAGGTAATCAAACAGCTTCTCGGGATTCATTGCTTCGTGATCGCGAAAGCGTCACGCCAGTGGTACTGACCTCTTTGTTATCAACGTCACGTCTCCGACAGCCGGTATTTTTCGCGTGCGGCAATATCACGATCTTCTTGGGCTAGTGCTCAAGCAAGGTCGGCCACGCGATGATCGCACCGGCTCGGGGACATTGTCGCTCTTTGGGGCACAGGCGCGTTTCGATTTGCGTCCTGACGGCCCCGGATTTTCGCTGCTCAGGACGAAAAAGCTGCATATCAAATCCATCATTTACGAGTTGCTTTGGTTTTTGCGCGGCGACACTAACGTTCGTTATCTCAACGAGCACAGGGTGACGATCTGGGACGAATGGGCTGACGACACCGGCGATCTCGGTCGCGTGTACGGTGCGCAATGGCGCGACTGGCACGGCGCAAACGGGGTGCGAGTGGATCAAATCGACAATCTCATCGCGCAAATCAAATCAAATCCCACAGAGTCGCAGGCTCATAGTGAGCGTATGGAACCCGGCTGAGATCGAGGATATGGCGCTGCCACCGTGTCATGTGCTGTTCCAGTTTTACGTGCAGGATGGGGAATTAAGTTGCCAGCTGTATCAGCGCAGCGCCGATTTATTTCCTGGTGTGCCCTTCAACATCGCGTCGTACTCGCTGCTTACGATGATGGTCGCGCAGGTTTGTGATTTAAGACCTGGCGATTTTGTTCATACCTTTGGCGATCTGCATCTCTACAACAACCACCTTGACCAAGCCCGCGAGCAGCTTTCCCGCAATTGCCGCTCTTTGCCCAGGATGAAATTGAATCCGGCGATCAAGGACATCCACGATTTCGCATTCGAAGATTTCGAACTCGTCGGTTACGACCCGCACCCATCGATAAAAGCGCCAATCGCGGTGTAGCGCACCTGTACAGGCAGGCGTCTCGCCTGCGGGCACACGATAATCAGCCGGAACCGCTGCCTCTACGGAACTCAAGCGCTGATCGCGATCTAAAATAAACGAAAGAATGTATTTGACAAGAATGGAGGAACCCAGAGAATCCGGCGCCCGATTGTCAATCCCCCCTGCTTCTTTGTACGACTAAGGTCCTATTACAAGGCTGCGAGGCTAAAGTATATCGGTGTAAAGCAAATCAAATCAGTGAAATAAAAATATATCAGCTAAAACCAAGCATCCAAAAATGAAAAAAAGAACAAAAATCACTCTGACAATTGTAGGATTGTTAGCGCTCACAGGAATCATTTACGCCGCCAATCCAAGTGAACTTGCCACTGTCCCCGACTCCGTAGAAGCGCCCGATGGATCGAGTTGTCAGTTTTCGACCTCGAGCTCGAACAATTTCAACAATTTTTCGATCAACCAAGGCAACTTCCTCTGGTTTACTAGCGTGCTCAAGGCGCAAGGCCTCGGTTCGGCACGGGTGACGATCACGTTTACTAATCAAACCATCACAAGCCCGAATTTTGGGCCGCTCTCTGTGCCGGACGCGACCGTGATATTTGATCCAGGCGTAATCTTTGCTACCACGACGTTCGGCCCCGGCGGGGTGTCGACGACAATGGTACCATCTAATCCCACTCTCAAGGGTAATACCTTCTTTTCGGCTCTTAGTTTCCCGGTTCCAGCGAACCTGCCTGGATCAATACGCCCCGTCACCTGGAGCGGCGTGATCAGCGTGGATACGCCGGGTGTGAAAGTGAACTGGCAATGGGCGGCAGCCGTTTACACCAACTTCAGCGCTGACTACAACCTTCTGGGGGTAAAGCCGGTGGACGATAAGGTGCACAACCCGTACCTAAACGCTGACCATGCCGGAACACCGGAAAACTTTAAGACATCTGTTATTGGTGGGGCAACGGGAGGCGGTGCCTCGAATTACACCGGCGGTCTCGGCCCAAGTAAAACGGTTGGACCATGTCAGCCGTAGAACTCAACAATTAACTTCAAGATCCCTAAACGCCCGCGACGAGTTCATCTTGTCGCGGGCGTTTTCTTTAGGACATCACCGGAATTTCTGGATCTCCGCTTTGCTGATTCAGAGTCCTAACCTCGCCTCCCACAGCGACATTCGCGCCTACAGCTACGCTACATTTACGCCTACAGCCACAGCTACGTTTATGCCTACACCAACACCAACGCCTACACCGACTGCCACGCCGTAGCCGCGACGAAGGCCGCTAATCCGCGGTTTTTTGAAAAAAATCCATTTTTTTGAGAACTTCGTCCCGCAAATCCCGGAGAAGTAGGTGAGCGCTGGATCATGAATCCAAGGGCCAACGGAAAATTAATGTTTAAACCCAGAATACAAAATCCAAAAATGAAAAACAGAACAAAATACACTTTGACGACCTTAGTGCTGCTATTTGTCGCTTTGGTTGTCTATATGCTCAACCCCCAACGCGCGTATGCGGCGCCGACGATCGCGCCGGCCACGGGCCCGCTCTTTTACACAACGTACTGTAACCCAGGTGGGGTTAGAGTCTGGTCCATCCAGTTCGATTACGACGGCGGCACCAACATCACTTACACCAACAAAACTGGCCTCGCCCAGACGCCGGGCGCCGATGGGATCATCTTCGATACAAGCGATCCCCAACCCAATCGCTATCTACTCATCGGTGGCCAAGCCAATCAGGTTTACAGAGTGGACACGACCACGGGCTCGTTCACTTCGGTTACCACACCGACCAGC
>DATASP010000041.1:0-12362 GCA_036269155.1 Candidatus Udaeobacter sp. | reverse complement strand
CCGCTGTCGTCCGCAACAACAATCGATCGAATTGTCGTCGAAAAATCGCCAAGGAGATTGTCGATCTTTCGCGATGGCAAGCGGATCAAAACTTATCGAATCGCGCTGGGTCGTAATCCGGTTGGGCCAAAGCAGGAAGAAGGCGACATGAAGACGCCCGAGGGCACTTACAAAATCGACACGCGAAATGCGCAAAGCAGTTTTCACCTCGCGCTACACATTTCGTATCCCTCGGATGAGGACAACAAACGTGCGGCTACGCACAGAGTCTCAGCCGGTTCTGACGTCATGATACACGGAATTCAAAACGGACGCGGTTGGATGGGCGCGTTTCACCGTTGGAAGGATTGGACTGCCGGTTGCGTTGCACTCACCGACGAAGAGATCGAGGAACTCTGGCGCATTACGCCCGATGGTACGGCAATCGAGATTCGCCCGTAAGGCCTCAAAAACGCGCCTCTCGGCGCGCACGATTGGTGGCAGCCATCCCCCGCTGCAACATCACGCCAAGCCGGCATCACCGATGCCGGCTACAACAAAAGCGCTACTATAAATCCTGCAATACGCGCCGCGCTTTTTCGACGTCTGACGGCCGCAGAATAATTAGGCCTTTTTCAGCCGGGCGGCCGCCGGCAAGATAAGCGTACTCGATGTTAACTTCGGCCTCCGCGAGGCTTTCGGCAATTTTGGCGAGAACGCCCGGTTGGCTCGCCGTCTCGATCGTGAGCACTTCGGTTTCGAGCGCGAGAACTCCGGCTTCGCCCAAGAGCATGAGCGCCTTCGTGGGATCGCTGACCACCATGCGCACAACAGTGTGATCGACTGTGTCGGACGTAGCGAGCGCGTGTATGTTAATTTCGGCGTTGGCCAGCCCTTCACACACGCGCGCAAGTGCGCCCGGACGATTTGCAAGAAAGACCGCGAGTTGGGTGGCTGTTTCAACGGCGAGCTTGGGAGATACGTTCATGCTATTGCAAACTGATGCCGGGAATGACTTCTGACAACTCAGTAATACGGCTACGCGTTGTAGCCGCGCCTCTGTGAGGCGCGTGCGCGCGGCCCGCGGGGCCGTGGCTACAGCCACGCCAGCCCGTCGCCAACATGAATTCAAGCGTAACTTCTAAACCGTTCGCGGCCCCCGCTAATTCCGCGATTGTCGATACTGCGATGAACACTGTTGCTGAGCATTCTAGTGCCGAATGGGGAACGCCTCCGCGCAGCGTCGGCTTTCTCACAGCATGTTCCATAGTGATTGCCAACATCATCGGCACCGGGATTTTCACGAGCCTTGGTTTTCAATTGGCGAATATTCAATCAGGGTTTGTTCTGCTGATGCTCTGGGTTGTCGGCGGCGTCGCGGCGCTTTGTGGCGCGCTTTGTTACGGCGAACTCAGCGCTGCACTGCCACGCTCTGGAGGCGAGTATCATTTTCTGTCAAAGATTTATCACCCAGCGCTCGGGTTCATGGCCGGATTTGTTTCTGCGACAGTAGGATTTTCTGCGCCGATTGCGCTGGCTGCGATGGCGTTTGGCAAATACCTGCAGGGCGTGCTCGATTTTGGCTCACCAGTCTTTTTCTCCTTTGCGGTAGTCTGGCTGGTCGCGCTCTTTCATCTTAAAAACCTGCGACTTGGCAGCGCTTTCCAAAATCTTTCCACGTTCATAAAATTGCTTCTGATCGCTGCATTAGTCGTGGCAGGTCTTTTTGTTCACCCGAAGCAGCCGATCGATTTTTTCCCGGTGCCTGGAGACACGACATTAATCTTCGGCGCACCCTTTGCAGTGGCGCTGGTTTACGTGATGTATTCTTATTCCGGCTGGAACGCGGCGGTCTATATCACCGGTGAGATTAAGCAGCCGGAAAAAAATGTGCCGCGCTCATTACTTGTCGGCACCGGCATGGTGATCGTGCTTTATGTGCTTCTTAATGCGGTTTTTCTCGCCACCACGCCTGCCCAGGAATTGAAGGGTCAACTCGAAGTAGGATTGATCGCAGGCAAACACATCTTTGGCGCAAACGGCGGGCGAGTTGCCGGCGCGGTCATTTGTCTCGGCTTGATTTCTGCAATCAGTTCGATGACGTGGATCGGGCCGCGCGTTACGATGTCGATGGGCGAAGACCATTGGTTGTTGCGACTGATGGGCCGCAAGAATTTTCACGGCATTCCCACGAACGCCATTGTGCTGCAGTTGCTGATTGTCAATTTGCTTCTGCTCACGCGCAGCTTTGAAGGCGTCGTGCAATACACTCAATTCAGTTTGTTGCTCTGCTCGCTGTTCACCGTGCTCGGCGTGATCGTGCTGCGCAAAACACGTCCGGAACTCGCGCGGCCTTATCGGGTGTGGGCCTATCCGTTACCACCGATTCTCTTCGCGACGATAACAATTTGGATGATGTTTTACCTTCTGCGTTGGAAAACCACGGAATCGCTGGCTGGACTCGCGACTGCGCTCGCTGGATTGCTACTCTACTTTTGCGCGCTAAAACGCCCCGGTCGCTCGTCATGAAAAGGAACCTTACATTACCTGCGATCATAGCGCTGGTCGCAGCCGTGCTCAGTGTTTCTGCACAAGAAAATCCAGAGGTTGCACCTCGCGCTGTGCCTGCGAATGCCGGGCCCAACGATGTGGCGCGTTTTCTTGCAGGAATGCCGGTACCGGAGAATTCCCCGCTTGCGCCGCTCATGCGCGATCCGGCATGGCAGGAACACGCCGCATTTTTTGAAAAAGAATTTTCCAAACTCAATCTGCGTCAACTTCAAAAAGTGCACGCGTGGCAAGAGACGAACGTTCCAGAATTGCTGCAACCGATCCCTGTCGCATTTTACATGTTCAGCGGTCCCGACTTCCTTTACGTCGATCAATTTTTTCCCAAGGCCACTGTTTACGTGCTTTGCGGCAAGGAAGGTCTGGGGCCGCCACCGGATCCGTTGCGCATCGCGAATCTCTCCGGCGCACTGGGAAATTTGGAGAATGCAATGAAGTCATCGCTGAACACGACGTACTTCATCACGAAAGACATGAAGATCGATTTGCACGAGCAAAACCTCAATGGCGTATTGCCGATTCTTTACGCGTTCATCGCGCGCGCAGACAAATCGATCACGAATGTGGCGTTCGGCTCGCTCAACAGCAGCGGCGCATTTGAAGAGGCCGGCTTGGGGAAGAAAGGCGGCAGCGTTCCCGGCGTTCGGATCAAGTACACGGACAATCCATCGGGCAATTCGCAAACGCTCTATTATTTCACCACAGATATTTCCGATGGCGGCATCAAGGCCACTCCCGGTTTCTTAAAATTTTGCCAGCGATTGGGCGTTGGCTCGAGCTTCCTTAAGTCATCATCATATCTGATGTTTGAGAATGGTTTCGCTACGATCCGCAATTTCATTCTGGAACATAGCAATCGAATTGTGCAGGACGATTCCGGAATTCCCATGGCGTACTTGGACCCAAACAAATGGAACCTGCGTCTATTCGGTGCTTACCTCGGCCCGATTGACCTGTTCAAACAACATCACCAGCCTCGACTGCAGGAGCTCTTTGCCCAAAGCAATCCGCCGCCGATTGAGTTCGGATTCGGTTATCGGTGGAACTACAAGGAGGCAAACTTGATTGTCGCGGAACGAAAGTGATTCCTTTTGTCATGTCGCGCGAAGTCGGGCATCTCCCGCCGTTCACTCAAAATTAGAGATTCCTCCAGACCTTCGCATAAAGCTACGGCTTGGCAGGCGATTTCGCTCGGAATGACAGGGATCCCTGCGCTGTCAGAATCTCCGAAACCACGAATACGGAAAGGCATCTCCAGGACAATCAGTGGCCCAGCGCGGTGGATTCATTTCACGATGCGGCCGGACAGGGATCTCGCCCCTGTCGACCTTGCCGCAACGTTCTCGGAGGTAACGGATGAGTTCTTCGCATGCGTCCAACTGCGCGCGCGTTGGCTGGTCGCGATTAAAATCTCCCACCAAACAAATGCCGAGCGAAATGTTGTTTAGATAGTCACTGTGCACGTGGCCGCCGTTGATCTGGCGTCGCCAACGATCGCCCACTTCGATCTGACCATTACCAGTCGATGTTCCGTTACCAATGACGAAGTGATAAGCAAGGCCATTCTGCATGCGCCGGACATGCCGATGATAATAATCGAAAACGCGCGCGTTGCCCTGTCGCGTGCCGCTATTATGCACGACAATGAATTGCCAGCGATGCCGTTTCACCGGCGCACGCCGGATCGCTTCGATAACTGATCTCGTAAGATAACGATAGTTGGTCGAACTCGAACTACGAGACCAGGGCCAGAAACCGAATCTGCGAGGCGGTGGCGATGGTGGAGGCTCGTAGCCCTGATCTTCCTCCACACCTGACTTTTCGATCACAATCTGGGACCGGTCGCTGCCAGGAACAGCACGGGGAGATTTTGATTGAGGCGTCGGAGTGGGCGTTGCAACCGCAATTGCGCGTGGCGGTGAAGGTGAGGTTTCTAACACCGCGGCGCGCTCTGCTTCCGGTGGGTGCGCGGGGGTCTTTCGCGGCTTCGGTGTTTCCTCTTCTTTTCGTGCCGATTCGGATTTGCCGGTTTTTTTGGCTTTTTTTTCAGTCTCTTTCGCATGCGATTTCTTCTTCGTCGCTTTCGGTTTCGGTGTCGGTGTGTGCCGCCGCTTTGATTTGGGTGAAGTGGTGGGCTCGGGCGTCTCCCGCGGCGTGGCCGATGGCGTTCTCTCTTCGGTTTCGTCGGTTTTTTTCCCATTCTTCGCTGACTTGCCGATTGCTCGTTTTGCAGCGGGGCTCGGAGTTTTCTTTGGTTTTGGAGAGGATGCGGCGCGTGACTCGCTTGTGTCGGATTTATCGCCCCGGTTTTGTTGTTCCTCAGTAACTTGTGCGCGAAGGAGACCTGTGACGATTGCGCCGACAGCGAGCGGAGTTGCGAGCCAAATGCGAAAGCGCACCACTGCGACGGAGCGTAACAGAGCGCGCGGCGCGATCAACGTCTACAGTAGTGATTTGTTAAAAAAAGTTACAAAGGCGCGATGAGCTCTTCCTTTTTCACTTCGCAACTTTCTAACTTCGATTTCACGCCGCGGCCGCGGAAGGCTCGGGTGCGAGAGGGGCAGCTCTGCGCATTCTTTCGGCTTCCCGACGAAGAATGGCGTTCAATTTACCTCCCAGCAACAGCAGCAGGCAGGTCAGATACATCCAGGTAAGCAGCACGACGATAGACGCTAGCGCAAGATACGTAGGGTTATAGCGATCATATCTTCCCACATAGAACTGAAAAAGTTTTGTCGCGATTATCCAACCAATCGAGAAGAAAATCGCACCCGGTAACGCCTGACGGATGGTTAAATAATTCTCCGGTGTCAGAATGTACAGCGCGAGTGCGAAAATGATTAGAACAAGTGCAGTGAAAGGCAGACTCAACGCTGCAATCCAGGCCTGCAGCGGGAATGCGAGTTGAAAATTTACCTCGGCAAAACCCGCCAGCTTTTCACCAAAAACAATCGCGTTGAAACAAAAGACAATCACGATCCCAAACCAGAAGAGCATGAAAAATGAGATGATATATTTCGACCACCAATACGGGTCTTCGCGCATCCCGTACGTGTGGCTAAGGGCCCTTGAGATTGTCGCGATAAAGACCGTCCCGAAATAGATGCCCAGAATGATTCCCGCGTTGGCAAGCAGACCGCTCGAGCCCGTCACGACGACGTTGGCCATCGCAGCATCCAGAATGTCCTGCACTTTCTGGTCCGGCGGTATAAAGCTCTTCAACAGAACGAACATGCGATGCAACTTGGTCGGATCGGTGCCGAAAAGACCCAGCAGATGCCAAAGAAACAGCGATCCGGGAGCCATCGCAAAAAGGAGCACATATGCCATCTGCGCAGCCAGCCCGGTAGTATTATCCATCGCCGTTTCCCAAACCAGCCGGCGCAAAACGCGCCAGATGAATCCGAGATACTTCATGTCTGCCAGAGTTTACTTTGACCCGCGTAAATATCCATTAAAGTCCGAATGCCTTCGCGAGTAACTTCTGTTCGCGTCGGCTCGGAGCGCGACTTTCCCAATGCGCGCATTACGAAAAATGCGGCTTGAAGAGCTACGACACCCTGTGAAAAAAAGAATCCTGATTCTCACCGCCAGCTTCGGAGAGGGTCACAATAGCGCCGCGCGAGGAATTCGCGATGGGCTCGCCCGTGTGGCGCCGGAAGGCACCGAGGTGGAATTGCACGATTTGTTTGCCGAAGCCTATGAATCGGTCAACGAGTTCGTGCGAAAAAGCTATCTCGCGCTGGTCAATTTCGCGCCGCGCGCGTGGGGAATTGTTTACCGATGGCTCGATCGCAAAAAGGATTTCGATCATGAATTCGCGGGGTTCTCCAGGCTAAAAGATCATTTCAAGGCGTTGCTCGACCGCTTTCAACCCGACGTTGTGATTTGCACTTTCCCGGCGTATCCGAATGTGCTTCGACAAATTGCAGGAGAAAACCCCGACCGTATTCGGCCCTGCAAAAGCGTGGTGGTTGTCACGGATTCAATTACCATCAACGCCGCCTGGTATCGGTGCGCCGCCGATTATTTCCTCGTTGCAAACGAACAGAGCGCCTCAGTCTTGCGGGCAGTCGGAATCGCGCCGGAAAAAATCAAGGTGTTAGGATTTCCCGTAAGTCCAAAATTTGCTGAGTTCGTGGAATCGAATCGAGTGTTGCCGTCAGATGAGTCCGGGCGCCGTGTTTTGTACATGATCCATGCCGCCACCCACGGCGCCCCTGACCTCGTACGGCGACTCGCGGAGCTTGGCGTCGATCTGACCGTGACGATTGGCCGGGCCGATAACCTGAGGCCGGCTATCGAAAGGGCCGCGGGCAGTAGCAAAACGAAGATCGTTGGCTGGACTGATGAACTTCCCCGCTTGCTGCACGAGAGCCATTTGCTGATCGGGAAAGCCGGTGGGGCGACGGTGCAGGAAACGATCGCCGCCGGTTGTCCAATGATCATCAACCACGTGGTCGCCGGTCAGGAGGAAGGTAATGCCCGGCTGATTATTGAAACCAACTCAGGCGTGATCGCACTTTCACCAGCGGAAGTTGTCACGCAATGTCAACGCGCGTTCGCTGACGATGCAAAACAGTGGCGCGAATGGGCAGCGAACATCGCAAAGCTAAGTCGCCCACGCGCTGCGCTCGATATCGCCGAATTCCTAACGGCGCTATGATATCACTAACACCGTGGCTTTAGCTCAGTGAAGAAGACAACAATCGGTGGCGAACCGTTTCAACGGCTAATCGAAGTCTGATCCACCGGGGCTGAGGTGCCGGTGTTAATCAGATCTCCTTACCGGCCGCGAACGTGCGCAAAACGTCAAGCTCCGGCGAAAGAACCACAAGATCTGCATCGGCTCCGACCGCCAAACGCCCCTTTGTATCGAGACTGATCGCGGTTGCGGGATTTTGTGTCACCATTGCGACGGCTTCATTTAGCGGAACGTTGACTTTGTGCACCATCGTCCGCACGAGGTGGATCATCTGCGAGGCGCTTCCCGCGAGTGCGGAGCGGTCGGCAAGTAAACATACGCCGGCTTCCACAACGCAATCGTTGCCAAACAGGGAGAATCGTGATCCATCCGGCAGTCCGGCGCCGGGGGTTGCATCGGTTACAAGACAGATTCCGCCGCAGCCTTTAGCGCGATACAACATCTTCATTAATGTCGGGGAAACGTGATGCCCGTCCGCGATGAGTTCGCAACTGATCTGCGGTTCACTTAACGCAAACTCAAGCAAACCGCCGACACGATAGACACCGCGATGGCGCGCGCTCGACATGCAATTGAACGTGTGCGTAACACTGCGCATGCCACGTTCGAACGCGGCGCGTGCGTCTTCGTCAAACGCGTTGCTATGTCCTCCGCTTACGCTGATTCCGTGCGCGTTGAAATTTTCGATCGCCTCGAGCGCGCCAGGCAATTCGGGCGCGATGGTAACGCGCTTGATCACATCTGCGTGGGCGAGCAACTGCTGCACATGAGCCGGTGACGGTTTCCGAATGAATTCCTCACGTTGCGCGCCGCATTTTGCTTTTGAGATGAAGGGGCCTTCCACATGAACTCCTGCAATCGCTCCTGTAGGGCGCGGCCGCCGGGCGCGTCGACCAATACAAGCCCGAACCGCCCGTAAAACCCCGTCGAGCGTCTCCAGCGGTGCGGTCGCCGTGGTAAGCAGGAGCGACGTCGTACCGCCCCTGGCATGAAAATCGCAAATTGCGCGAAATGCTTCGGCGGACCCTTCCATGCTGTCGCGTCCGAGCGCGCCGTGCACGTGAAGATCGATAAAACCAGGCGCGAGATAATTTCCGGCAAGATCAACAACCTCGTCGCCGCGCGCCTGCGTTTGCTCGCGAATCGCCATGATTTTTCCTTCGTGAGCAACGAGTTCAAGCCCGTCGCGAACTTCATCGGGGAAAATCAAACGAGCATTCGTAAAAATCATGTTCGCCTAACGCTCAGTCTTGAATGCTCAACCTTCAATGCCAAAGGAAGCCAATTGCGTTTGGACACAGTAAAGTCCATCCTCTTGGAAGGATGGATTCAGACTACGACGTGGTGATCATCGGTGGCGCATTCTCAGGCGCGGCGACGGCGCTCATGCTCAAACGCAAACGACCCGAAGCGCGCGTCCTGATCATTGAAAAGACAACCGAGTTCGATCGCAAGGTCGGCGAATCCACCACAGAAGTGAGCAGCTGCTACATGACCAGGATTCTGGGTCTTACCCACTACCTCGGCCATCATCAGCTCGCAAAGCAGGGGTTGCGTCTGTGGTTTTCGAATCGGCATGACCAAGGTTTTGATGATTGCGTCGAGGTGGGCACGCGTTATCAGAGCCGGTTGCCGGGGTTTCAAGTGGACCGGGCAAAGCTTGATTCGCACATACTCGATCTCGCAGTCCAAGCGGGTTGCGAGTTATGGCGTCCGGCGAAAG
This sequence comes from Candidatus Udaeobacter sp., assembly GCA_036269155.1. Lineage (GTDB taxonomy): Bacteria > Verrucomicrobiota > Verrucomicrobiia > Chthoniobacterales > UBA10450 > Udaeobacter. Next base: position 3,387 of record DATASP010000041.1, on the reverse strand, counting down.
TAACAAGCCTCGAGCTGAGCAATGGGAATGGCCAACGGATCAGCGCGGCCCGCGATCTCGGCAATTGCACCGTTCGCGCGCGTTGGGTCGTGGATGCTAGCGGGCGCGCTACAATGCTTGCGCGAAAGCTTGGCCATCTTCGCCCGAACACCGAGCACCCCATCAATGCTGTCTGGGCGCGATTCAGCGGCGTTAAGGAATGGGACAGCTATGAATGGCGGCAACGTTTCCCAAATTATGCAAATGGTTGCTTCACCGCGCGTGAATGGGCTACGAACCATCTCTTCGGGCGCGGCTGGTGGGTCTGGATCATTCCATTGCAGGGCGGCGATGTTAGCGCCGGGATCGTTTATGACAATCGCATCTTCAAGCTCCCGGAAGGACCTAGTCTGAGCCAACGATTGCACACGCACATTCTCGGCAATCCGGTGGGCCGCGAAATTTTCGGGACTGCACGCGTGATCGAAGGGGACGTGCACGCTTTATCAATGTTGCCATATCACAGCGAAAAAGTTTGCGGCCATGGCTGGGCGGCCGTCGGCGACGCCGCCGGTTTCATCGATCCTCTTTACAGCCCGGGTTTGGATTTCTGTTCCTACACCTCCTACTACGTGGCCGATTTGCTGGCACGCAGCCTTGGCGGTGGAGATGTCACCGAGCAGCTTCGTTATTACAACGAGCAGTACCCCACGACCTATCGCTACTGGTTCGAAAGCCTGTACAAGGATAAATACTATTACATGGGCGACGCCGATCTGATGTCCGCCGCGCTTCTTCTCGATGTAAGCAGTTACTACCTCGGTTTGGTTCGCGGTGTTTATCGCGATCCAGAATGTGGATTTCTAAACCTGCCCTTCACAGGTTTCGCCGGTAGATTCGCCCGAAACACGATGAGGTTTTATGGTCGACGTCTTGTCGCTTTGGCGAATCGCAGATGGGCGACTGGTTACTACGGAAAAAGAAACGCCGGCTGGCGCGAACTCTATGACGGATTTATTCCGGACATCCGGATTCGCAAACAGATTCGGCGCGGCCTGCTACGGTGGTGGAAATGTGAGCTGATCAATTTGGGATTGATGTTACGTGGCCGCGCAGCAATGCCGGCAAAGGAGACTTCAGCAACCATTGTAACGGAAGCATTGTAGGGCGGCGACCAAGCTTGCTTGCCGTGGCGGGGCGGCGCCAGCGCTAAGGGCTGAGTAACGTTACGTACCAGCGCAGAAACATGTTGCCAAAAAACATCCAGGTAACCGCGCCAAAAGCGAGATAAGGTCCGAAGGGTAGTTTGGCTGACCAAACCGGTTTTCCCACAACGAGCGTGATCAATCCGACGATCGAGCCGAGAAGCGATCCGGCGAAAAGACTGAACAGAACCGCGCGCCAGCCTAGAAACGCGCCAATCGCGGCCAGGAATTTTAAGTCGCCGCGCCCCATTGCCTCGCGTGGAATGACCAGTTCACGAGCTACGCCGGAAATCTGCGTCACATCGTCGAGCATTAGTATGTGGCCTTCAGCCGTGACCCGATCGTAGCGAAATTCCAGCATCACCTTCCCATATGTGTGGTGGTCGATCCTGGCCTCGTCACACGTGAGCAAGAGCCGATCTTTTTCCCGTGCAAAATAGTCGCTCCACAGACTCTCTTCAGTGCCTACCACGAAATCAGCGTCATCCCCGCGTTTTGTCCACGCAAACGGCGTCGGTGCATCGAATCGAATGCGTTTTCTTCCAAAAGCGAGTTTGCCCGCTTCCAAGACAATCAAAAGGATCACGTAACCGAGAACAGCTGCGAGCAAAGAACGAACACCAGATGCAAGCCGGGAATCCGTTTGCATCAAAGCCGGCACCGCCACGCTGCAAACAACGCCCGCGATTGTTCCGCCGATTGTTACCCGATCCGGAATGATGAAATGCTCAAAATCGATAAATGTTCCTATGATCAGGAAGGAAATAAAAATCCAGTATGCGATCGCTATCTGCCAGGGGAAGCTTTCCCAGATTGCGAGGAAAAGTAGCGCGGTAACCAGTTCCACGGCGAAATAGCGGAAGGAAATTTTGGCGCCGCAATTGGCGCAGCGGCCACGAAGAACAAGCCAGCTGATCAACGGCAAATTCTGGTGCCATGGAATCGGTTGCTTGCAGTTCGGGCAAAAAGACCGGCGAGGCCGGTTAATCGAGAGATCAACAGGCCACCGGTAAATGCACACGTTCAAAAACGAGCCGACCGTTGCGCCAAGCACAAGCGCGAACGCTCCGAAGAGGAATTTGTAGATCGGCTGGTGCACGCGTTATCCGGCAACCCGTTTCAGGCGACGACGCTCCATGAGCCACGCAATCCAGATGCAGCTTTCATAAAGCAAAACCATCGGCAGTGCCATTGCGATCAAGGTCAGGATGTCTGGCGTCGGTGTGATGACGGTTGCCAGGATGAAGATCAGCACTACCGCGTACGGCCGGGTGCGTGCCATGAACCTGTAGGTGATCAAGCCAAATCGGACCAGCGCCAGAACTACCACCGGCAATTCGAACGCCAACCCGAACCCGAGGGTGAATCGAGTCACGAACGAATAATACTGTTGCACGGTCCAGGTCGGCGCCCATCCCAGGGACTCGGTGTCGCGAAAGAAAAAGAGAATCGTTTTCGGCAGCAGCCAAAAATAACAAACCGTTACGCCCAGGAGGAATAGCGCGAAGCTGACTAAAATAGCGGGCAACACAAAGCGCTTTTCTATCGCAGTCAGCGCAGGCAAAACAAACTCCGCGATGAAATACAGGAGCAGCGGAAAAGAGAGAACGATGCCGGCGTAAAATGCCAGATGAAATGAAATGACGATTGAATCCGTGATGCCGAGCGCCTTGAGCGTTCCAATTTGTGAACCGACTTCGCGCAACGGCGCCTGCATTATGCGCACGAGCGCCGTTCGAAACGCGAAGCAAACAATCATCGCAATCGTTAGCGTGATTGCCATCTTCACAATGGTCCACCGCAGGTCTTCCAGATGTTCGAGAAACGGTTTGGAGGTTTCGCTCTCTGGAAGATCGCGAAATTTGAAAATGTCTCGCAGCACCATTGTGATAAAAAATCAGCGTGGCGCGAGCGACAGAAGACCGCGTGCTGCGAGCGTGGCGCAAATACCCAGCGTATTTGCGTCGCGAATTTCGTTCTCCGCGATCATTCGGCGAATTTCCTGCACAGTAAATTCGCGACAATCGAGAATCGATTCTCCTTCGTCTTGCGCCGGGCCCTCTTTACACAGCTGAACTGGACGCGCCAGAAAAAAGTAGCCACGCTCATCTGTGAATCCCGGCGATGAAAAATAATAGCCGAGCGGAACCAGCTCGCCGTCTTTGGCCAGCTCGTAGCCGGCCTCCTCGCGAAGTTCGCGCAA